>CAYZEG010000043.1:0-5446 GCA_964477635.1 Candidatus Woesearchaeota archaeon
CAAGTCGGAGAGAGAAGCGGTGAGCCCATTGAAATAATAAATTCACGGCAATGGTATGTCAAATATTTGGACAGGAAAAAAGATTTTTTGCGGAGTTCAAAGGAATTGAACTGGTTTCCAAAACACATGAAGCACAAATTGGACAATTGGATTAACGGGTTGCAGTGGGATTGGAGCATTTCAAGACAGAGACATTTCGGAGTTCCGATTCCGGTTTGGTATTGCAAGAAATGCGGAGAAACAATTTATGCCGATGAAAAACAGCTTCCGGTAAATCCGTTCAAGCACAAGCCTTTGAAAGCGTGCGGAAAATGCGGAGCGAAAGATTCAATTCCCGAGAAAGATGTTTTTGACACTTGGTTTACAAGTTCTTCATCGCCGCAACTTTCAATTAGTTTGATGCCCAAGGAAATTCAAGGAAAATTATTTCCGATGTCTTTAAGGCCACAGGCGCAAGAAATAATTAATTTCTGGCTTTTTTACACAATGGCTAAAAGCCAATTTGTTTACGGAAAAAATCCTTGGAAAGATGTTACAATAAACGGCTGGGTTCTTGACGCCGAGGGGGAAAAAATGTCAAAGTCAAAAGGAAATATCATTGAACCGCAGAAAATTGTTTCCCAATACGGGGCGGATGCATTGAGGCATTGGGCCGCTTCATCAAAACTTGGAGAAGACACGGAGTATCAAGAGAAAGAGATTCTTTCAGGAAAAAAACTTGCAAACAAAATAATTAACGCGTCCAATTTTGTTTTCATGAACATGAAAGATTACAAGCCAAAAAAACCAAAAAAACTTGAGAAATTGGATGAATTATTTTTGAAAGAATTGAACAGGGTTGTTTTTACAACAACTCATCGTTTTGACAATTATGAATATCACATGGCTAAATTCAATGCCGAGGAATTTTTCCTGAAGGATTTCTGCGATTATTATCTGGAAATTGCAAAATGGCGCGTATATAACGGGAATAAGCAGGAAAAAGAATCCGCATTTTATACCTTGTATAATTCCCTTTTAACATCGCTAAAATTATTGGCACCCATCGTGCCCTTTATTACGGAGGAAATTTATCAGAAGCATTTTAGAAAAAATGAGAAGGAAAAAAGCATTCATATTTCCCATTGGCCCAAAACTGATAAAAAATTGCTTGAAAAATGGAATGAAGATTTAACCAAAGAATTGCTCAAGGCAAACCGATGGCTTTTGCTGGTTGATGAAATTTCAAAAATAAGAAAAATAAAATCTGAATCAAAGAAATCAATGAATTCTCCGATAATCTTGACTTTGGACAAGAAAATCTGCGACGCATTGAAAGAATTATTGCCTGACTTGAAATCTGTGACGAATGCGAGGGAAATCAAAGAAGGGAAATTTAAAGTTGAATTCCCATGATTAATTATTTAAACGAACTTTCTATTCACTAATTATGGCAATGGACAGCGACGAACTTGAAGAAGTTTTATTGGAATTGGAGAAGCACAAAGGAAGGCATACGGAGTTGATAACAGTTTATATCTCCGCGGATTACGATGCGGTTTCAGTTCAGAAGCAACTTGAAGCCGAGAAAAGCACCGCTAAAAATATCAAATCAACCGGAACAAGAAAAAATGTCACGGATGCTTTGGACAAAATTGTAAGATATCTCAAGGGATTAAAAAGAACGCCCGATAACGGACTTGCGATTTTTTGCGGAAATATTTCCAAGAATGAAGGAGAGACCGATTTGCAACTTTGGGCTGTTGAACCGCCGATGCCCTTGAAAATAAGACTTTACAGATGCGACAAGGATTTTGTTCTTGAGCCGCTGAGGGAGATTTTGGATACAAAAGAAGTTTATGGGCTTCTTGTCATGGATAGAAAGGAGGCGGCAATCGGTCTGCTTGAAGGAAAGAGGATTGAATTATTGCACAAAATGACTTCAGGGGTTCCGAGCAAGGTCAGGGCGGGAGGGCAATCCAGCCAGAGATTCCACAGAATCACCGAGGGATTGACGAAGGAATTTTATAAAAGAATCGCGGAGGAAATGCAAAAAGTTTTTTTTGAAATGCCGAGACTCAAGGGAATTCTCATCGGAGGTCCGATTCCAACCAAGGACGAATTCATGGATGAAAATTATCTGATGACAAAATTGAGGGAAAAAGTAATCGGCGTTTTGGACATTGGCGATGCCGATGAATCCGGACTTAAGGAGCTCGTAAACAGGGCAAGGGAAATTCTTGCGAGCCAGGAAAGCATAATGGAGCAAAAATTGCTTGACAAATTTTTTGAGACTCTTGGAGAAAAGCCGGATTTGGCCGTTTACGGCGAAGAAAAAGTAAGAAAGGCGATAGAATACGGCGCCGTTGACACTTTGATAATTTCAAAGAAATTTGACCCTGATTTGGCCAGGGAAATAAGGGAACTCGCGGAAAATATTTCTTCAAAGGTTCACGTTGTTTCAACCGAAACTGAAGAAGGCGAACAATTTTTCAATCTTGCCGGAATCGGCGCCTTGCTGAGATTTAAGATTTAATTTGATTAACGCGCTTCAAAGGCGCCATCTTCAGTAAAATATTCTTCCCAGAATTCTTTGTCTATCTCATTTGATGTTTTATTCCTTTGAGGGACTAGTTCTATGCCTTCAATATTTTTTAAATCTTCTTTGACATTTTTATAAAACTCTGGAAGACTGAGTCTGCTTCTAAAAGAAGTTTTAACGTCCTTTCCCCAGTCTACAAAATATGATACTTCTTCATGGTTAAGGTTGTCTCCCGAGAATTTTGGAGTTATTATAAAAAATTCTTTCTTAAGAACCTCATATCTTTGAGGATGATCTTTTTTAAATTTTTGTAATAGAATGGCTACGGGAGTGCAATCGGTGGCAGTGTTGTGTTCTAAATCCATAGTATAAGGATTTTCTTGCACTATTTATTCTTTATTATATTTAATCGCAATCTTTAAATTATTCAATCTTTTCTCTAACATATGACTTTAACGAGCAAGACTCTTGATGAAATTGACACTGAAAAAGAGGAAGAAAATCTCAGAAAGATTGAAGCCGTGCTTTTCATCTCCGGAAGATTTTTAACAATGCAGGAAATTATTTCGCTTTCAGATTTGAATCCCATAATAATAAGGGAATCTCTTGACAAACTTCGGGAAAAATATGAAAAAAATAATTCTGCCGTAGAAATTGTTGAAAAAGGCGGGACTTGGAAAATGGATGTTGGAAGAGAATACTCCGGGATTGTAAACAGAATCGCGACGGGAAGCTCCGAATTTTCAAAATCAGAGCAGGAAACTCTGGCAATAATTGCATACAAGCAACCGATAAAACAGAGCGTCCTCATAAAAATAAGAAGCAACAAAGCATACGACCATATCAAGAAATTTGCCGAGCAGGGACTGATAAAGAAAAAGAGGGCAGGGCACACTTATGAATTGAGCTTAAGCGACGATTTTTTCAATTATTTCAACGTTGCCGAATCTGACAAAAATGTTTTGAAACAAACAAGCGGGGCAAGCTAAAATGCCTGAGATTTTGACTATAGTTTATTTGGTATATATTTTTGTCGCGCTTTATTTTCTTTCGCTTTTTGGTATAGTTTTTATTCAAAACAGAAGGGAAATTTTTTCCACACCAAAAACCGAAAAAAATTATTCAATGTCTGTTTTAATTCCTGCTTACAACGAACAAGACAGCATAAAAGAGACAATAGAATCCGTGATGAAATCAAATTATAAAAATTTGATAGAAGTTATTGTCATTGATGACGGAAGCAAGGATAACACTTTGAAAATTGCGACGTCCCTTAAAGATGAATATTCCAAATTGATTGTTTTGCACAAGGAAAATTCCGGAAAGGCCGATTCTCTGAATTATGCATTGAGAATGGCAAAAGGAGAACTTGTTGCAGTTGTTGATGCTGATTCCTATCCAGATGAACATGCCCTGTCTTCCATGTCTGGTTTTTTTGATGATGAAAAAGTTGGCGCCGTTACAACAAGAATTCTTGTAAAACACAAGGACAATTTTTTGAGGAAGATGCAAGCGGTTGAATACAAGGTGATTGCATTCACAAGAAAATTGCTTGATTTTCTTGACGGAATTTATGTCACGCCGGGACCGCTCGCGCTATATAGAAAATCTGCGCTGGTAAAAATTCACGGGTTTGACACAAAAAATATGACGGAAGATATTGAAGCAACGTGGCATTTGGTTTATGACGGATACAAGGTGAGGATGTCTTTCATTTCAAAAGTAACGACTGTTGCCCCAGACACTTTGAAGAAATGGTTTAAACAGAGGATAAGGTGGAATATAGGTGGATACCAGACAATTTTGAAATACAAGGGCTCTTTTTTTAGGAAAGGGATGCTTGGCATGTTTATACTTCCGTTTTTCACCATCTCACTTTTCCTGGGAGTTTTTGGATTGGGAATTCTTTTTTACAGAACATTCAGAAATTTCTTTTATTCCTACCTCTCAACAAAATATTCCATTATTGCCGAGACTTCTCTAATCACAATGAATGACATAAATTTAAATCCTTCAATATTAAATTTTCTTGGAATTGTTCTTTTTGTTTTGGGAATGCTTTTCATTTTTTTTGCTTTGAGAATAATTAACAAGCAAATCAACGAAAGGGAAAGCTTTTTTAGCGTTATCTTCTATTCTTTGATATATGCAACGCTGAGGCCGGTTGTTTTAGTGTGGTCTTTGGCTAAATTTATGACGGGGAAATATTCATGGAGATAGCAGGTGAAAACAGGAAGTTTTCGCCTTTGCAAAATTCCTTAAAAGAAATGCAAAATCCACAAAAACAAAAGAAGAAAAAATAAAATGCTGGAAAATAGAAAACACGCTTTTTGGCAGGCTCTCTTTGTCACGATATTATTTTTATTAATCGGATTTGTTCTCGGCGTTTATCTTGAGCAGATAAGAGCGGACAATCTCAGCGTAGCTTTTTACAATTCGGAGGTTTCTCTCTATGATTCTTTTGCCCTAACAAAAATTTCCGATAACGGATTGGCGTCATGTTCTCAGCTTAAGGACGTCAGCACTAATTTTGCCGACAGAATTTATAATGAAGCCAGAGAGCTCGAAAAATTTGACGATAAAAATAAACTAACTGATTCAATAAAAAGCATTCACAGAAAGTATGATTTGCTTAGAACATTGCTTTGGATGAATGCGATTGACATAAGGGAAAAGTGCCCCGAAATAAACGATGTTGTTTATTTTTATGTTTACGACACCGAAGATATTCAGATAAAATCCGAACAGATTGCCTGGGAGCGCGCTCTAAATGATTTGAAAATTGACATGGGAAATGATTTCATATTAATACCCATAGCCATCGACCAAGACATTGAATCCCTTAATTATCTCACTGCAAGATACAAAATTGAAAATTTCCCGGCAGTTTTAATAAATGAGAAGGTTGTTTTGCATGAGCCGAAA
>CAYZEG010000044.1:0-295 GCA_964477635.1 Candidatus Woesearchaeota archaeon
CTCTTCTAAATCATAATAACTGATTTCCTGCCTGTCTGACAAACCTTGAATGCCATAAAACTCTCCGTCATCTTCAATGGATTTTATGCCGACATAAAATGCGTTAGCGGGAATCTTTAGAACTATCTGATTGTCTGTAATTTTGCCGGTTGGAAACAGATTTACATTTTTCCCGCGATAATGCGACGGCACACAAAAGTCAAACTTTGTTTCATCCATTTTATCATAATAGCCCCACCAGGATTCGAACCTGGGTCACGAACTTTCTTTGTCTTCTCTCTCAAAGGAGAGGTTA
>CAYZEG010000044.1:305-5392 GCA_964477635.1 Candidatus Woesearchaeota archaeon
TCAGAGGCTCGTATACTTGACCGCTATACTATGGGGCTTTAGAAAAAATAAATTACAAGACTATTAAAAGATTTCTTGAATTGAAGGAGGGGTAGATAAGGGTGAACCGCGATGCTAAATCCATCAAGGATTTACTTGGATTTCTGTTCCATTTATTCAACAACAATCGTGCCTTCCATTGATGCGTGTATGCCGCAGTGATACGCGTATGTTCCTGCCGTCGCGAATGTATGCGAATAACTTCCGCCGACGGTTGAGGAAGAATAATATCCTCCGCTGCTACTTCCGGATAGCGTTCCAGAATCCAGCTCACTTCCAGAATCGGAAGTTACCGTATGGGGCGCTGAATCCATATTTGTCCATGTAACACTATCTCCAACACTTATGGTAAGTGTTGAAGGCGAAAATGAGTAGCCGCTTATTTGGACGTCCAGAGAAACGGGATTCCCAGCCATGGCTTCGGGTGTTGCGGCTTCTTCGCCGGAAGTTTGCCCCTCGGTGGAAACTTGATTTGGATTTCCATTAGTTCCCGTTGCCTGATTCGGCGCCGACGAATTTGAACTATTTTGCCAGAAAAAATAAACTCCCCCTGCGATTACAGCCAAAATCAAAACCGCAACAATCAAAATACCGCTTTTCATGGAAACCTGAAGAATTTATGTTTTATAAATATTTTTGATAAAGTTTTTATATAATATTATTCTCCTTTGCCAATGAATAACATATGGATTATTATTTTTGGCATTGCAGCCTTTTTTTTAATCGTAATAAAAATTTTAATCGCAGAATTGGAAATCGCGGCAAAATTGTCCATCATTGCAATAATATTCCTGATAATCACGGGAGGATATGTTTATCTCGGAGCAAATTCAGACATAAAAAATCCCGATGGAGCGATGGACTTCGCAAAAGTTTATTTTGTTTGGCTTTCAAATAAATTCTCAGACACTATGGATATTTCAGGATATATCGGCAAGCAAGATTGGAAAATTGAAAACAACAGCAAAACAAACTAAAAAGATTTAAAAACTTATTTCATACCATAACATGGCAAAAAAAAGGGGAAAAGTCAGACGCGCAAAAAGCAGAAGAAGCGTTAGAACATCAAGCAAATCATCTTCACAGAAGAAAGTAAGCATGATTCTTGGGAATTTGATTTTGTCGGTGGTGCTTTTCGCAGTCTCCTTCGGATTTTGGCGTTTTCTTTCAAATGATGTATTAAAAAATTTCTTCTGGATGCTTGCCCTGATATTCGGATTTGTCGGACTCGCGTTTTTCATAATTTATATAATTTTCATGGTTCTGAAAGTTCTGAAGAAGTAATTTTTGAAATGTTAGCGAGAGAATTTTAATTTGATGATCCATGCCAATAATGCCATGATTGATACCGCCAGTGAAGTTAAAATAAAAGTCCAACCTCTGAAAGTTTTCATTCGTATTTTGAAAAAAGATTCTGACAAATTTGCAGTTTCTATTCCGGACATAAAACTCATTGATTCATGATATCGGTTGAGAAATAAGTTTAGGAAAAATATAATAAATAAAATTGTCAAGAAATATGCAATTGCTCTAAAGATATTAATCCCAAAAAATTTTGTTTCTGGAGAAATAATGGCAACAAAAGCAAAAAATATCACAAATATTCCGATTATGAATAATTCAATTATAAATGGATTTGGGGCATCAATGTCTTTTTTAATTTCATAAGGAGCTAAGAATGCTATCGTTAGCAAGAGTGCAGTTATTGTTGTTATCAATAACTCCATTTCAGACATCAAACGAATAACTTTAAAACCTTTTTAAGAATTTATATTTCGTGCCTCGGTAGCTCAGTTGGTAAGAGCGCAACATTGGTAAGGTAAGGAACCAAGGTTCCCTGACCGTCACCCTCCTTTTGGAGAACCAAAGATGTTGAGGTCCGGAGTTCAACTCTCCGCCGAGGCTTATGCTATTGAGCAAAGCAAAATGATGTGCGATGTCGAAGGTAAAAATCAAAGCTTATTTCTTTTCAACAAAATTAACAAAGAGATTAATAGCTGCGTTCATTAATTTTTCTTCAAAGATTATTCTGTAATTCTTAGACGGACGTTCTGTTCCATTAAAATACTCAAAATACAATGACTCTTTAAAAAAATCCTCGTCAAATTTTTGAGTTTCTTTCTCAAAAACTCTCACAGCATTTTCGCAAAAGTCCGCTACTTAACAACCCCATCAACCTTTAAGGTAACAAAGTATTCCACCCGCTAAACTTATAAACTCTTTTTTAATTTTCTAATCATGCCGACAAAAAAATCCGACGAATCAAAATTGGCGAAACTGAAAAAAGAATACAAGAAGATTCAAGAAAAGCACAGCCTTCCATCATTCAACGAACTCAATGAAAATTTCGGGATAGAAAAAGCCTCCGAGGTTGAGACGGATTTCACAATAAGGGAAGTGAGAAAACAAATTTCCGAGAAAGCCTACAATTATCTGCGATTTGTTGAGATGCTTATAAATCCGGTTAACGCGCCAATGTCAATCATGACTCTTGTAAAAACTTTCGGTGTTGAAGAAAAGGACAAGCTCACGGGAATTTATAAAAAACTGATGAAAAACGAATTAGATTTGGTTTCCGTTGACATTGAATATTCGGAAAAGAAAGAAGCCGATTTCATAAAAAATACGCACAAAATCTGGAAAGAAATACAGAAAGATTTCTTGGAAGTGATAAAAGCCGTTGAAAAAAATTGGGAAGGAAAAACGCAGAGCAGCAATAGAAGATATTTCGGTTAAAAGTATGTGCGATTTTCTCCCGACAAAAAATTTATGACAATTCTAAAACGCAATTTCTGATTTTTAGTTACACTCAATTCTGCCGGGCGGTTGGGTGGAAAAAATTAGGACGGGAAAGCGAATGATGGCTTTTGCAGAAAATTAAATCATCTTATAAATTTCTTCCATCGAAATCTCAAACAATGCCACCGGCATTTTAATTTTCCAGTTTCTCAAAATCCTTGGATGAATTTCCCCAACAAATCCAATTTCCTTTTTATCTAGCATAATTTTTCCTGCGCGTCCTTCAATAAAATATGCCGGAAAATTCTCCGCTTCCAAAATTTGAATCTCAATGCCAAGCATTCTCGCAAGATATCCGATTATCTGCTTCATTTCCGTAAAATTTCCGGAAGAAATTGCCGCCGCAAGATTATCATGCTCTGTAATTTTCTGCTTCCTCTCAAAAACTCTCCCAATCTCAAAAATTCTCTGCGGATATTCCGAATCGGAATTTTCTGAAAAAATCCTCATCAGGTAATGCGAAAGATTTTTTCTCAAAATGTTGTACTCCGTCTTTGATTCTTCAAGCTCAACAAAATCTTTTTCCGGCATGCCCATTTTTTTGAATTGCAAATCTCGGTTTGTCAAATGATAATTGAGAACTTCAAGCATGCCCATTCCGGAAAATATTTCGGAGATTTTTCTTTTTATTATTTCCCGTTTATCTTCTTCCCCGATGGTGGAAATCTTGGGTATTTCGGGAATGAAATTTTCATAACCATACGCAATCGCAACATCCTCAATCAAATCAACTTCATGAATTACATCAACTCTCCACGCGGGAATTTTAACTTTTCCCTTGTCATAATTGTGACCCATTTTCTCAATCAAAGATTTAACTTGCTTATCATTTAAATTTAATCCCAAAAGTTTATTTGCGTTTTCAATTGAAATATTCATCTTATCCGGGCTTAAATCAGGGGTAATTTCCTTGCTTTGCCTTTTTTTTGAAAACGTCAGGCTCTCCGTCCAACTATGTTCCTTTGGATATTTTATTTCCATTTGGTAAATCTTCCCGCCCATGTCTGCAAGAGAAGCCACAAGAATATTCAACGCCTTTTTCAAAATTTCAAAATCAAATCCTGAACACTCAACGAAAACATCCTTAGTTTCTTCAGTTATCTTTCCGGTGTCCTTGGAATTTATTACGGGCGGCATGCTCAAAATCTTGTCTTCAGCGTCGACGAATACAGGAAATTTTTCCTTTCCGGCAAGAAGATGCGCATATTCTCTTCCAGTTGGATGTCTCTGTAAAATTTCCAACCCCGACATTTCTCTGTCAGATTCAAGCGGAACAAATTTTATTCTATCAGGTTCAAGAGCCTTGAAAGTTATCGGCAATTTTATTTTTTCAAGAGGATAAATTCCTATTGCAATTTTTTTTCTTTTTCTTCCAAGAGTCACATGCATTTTTTCCTGCAAATCAATTATCTCCTTGATTTTGTCATCATCAAGTTTTAATCCTTTGATAATCGCGCAAGCTGTAAATGGACGAACATTTTTTACAGAATCATCAACAACAACAGAATAGTCTTTTTCGGGAGGATTTATTTTGTAATCAATCAACCCTGTTTTCTTTCCGATAAAGGCCAAAAAAGCCCTCTTGAATCCTTGATAGGACAAAATATCCGGACGATTTGGAAAAATTTCTATCTGAACTTCCGTGGCAGTCAGACCCTCGACAGGAGTTCCAAACATTGCAATCCTATTTTGCATTGCCCCATCAAGTTTTCCAATTTCTTTTTCAAATATTTTTTTATTTATTGTTATAACTGCCATTATTTGTATGTCTCCTTGTAAGTTTTATCACTTTTGTCCATCTTGCTTGAAAGCTCCTTTCCCAAATCTATGTCAAGATAATTTGCCAAGGCAAGAATTGTATAAAAAACATCAGCAAGTTCTTCCTTAATTTCTCTTCCGTCATCTTCAGTTTTCTTCTTCTTTCCGCCAAATTTTTGATTGACTGCTCTTGCCAATTCTCCAACTTCTTCGGTTAATCTTGCCAGCATTGACAACGGCTCCCAATATCCGCCATAATTTTTAATTGACGTGTCAACTTTTTCCTGCGCTTCAATTATTTTCATTCTATATTAACACCTTCCCAACGATATATCCATCAACATATTTTCCATTATCTAATAAAAAAGATTTTTCTTTTCTGCCTTCTATTTTAAAACCTGCTTTTTTAGCTATTTTTACAGACGCTTTATTTGGAACAGCTATTTCGGCTTCTGCTCTTTTGAATCCTTTCTTTTTGGCAAAATTCAATG
>CAYZEG010000045.1:0-5305 GCA_964477635.1 Candidatus Woesearchaeota archaeon
CGGCTGTGCCGCCATTTGAAAGGGTAGTATCCTTGGCCTCTAGACTAACAGGGCTCACTCACTTCGTTCGCTCGCCCTAAGTCGCCAATGAATTGCCACCTTAGGGCTTCTGTTTTGCTCTGGAAGTCTTAGCGTTTTTGGTTTTCGCTTACAGACTAACAGGGCTTAAATAATAGGTAGAAATTGACTTTTAAAGTTTGTCCCACCCATCTGTCTAAAATCCCAAAGTGCCAATGTAAAAGCGATTGGGCATACGCATCGCCTAAAAAACAGGGAGAAGTGATTAGGCATACGCATCACCTCAAAAAAACAGGGTAACAGAAATTACGTTTCAAAATTACCATCTATTTTTTCTCGGCGGAACGCCTTAATATCAGGGAAAATTTATAAATTTCTTTTTGCAAACTTTAATTGATGGTAAAAATAAAATTGATTAAAAGCGAGGGGACACCCCTACGCATAGCCCCCGAAGAAAAAAAAGATAAAAAGAAACACGCCGAGCGGGATTATGCCATTTTATTTTTACGGACTGGAATCGCATTTTCTTTTTTTTACGTCGCCGTTTCCATTTTCTTGAATCCGTCGTCTTGGATGGGATTTGTTCCAAAATTTGCCGAAATAATCCTGCCTGCGTCAAAACTTGTTTACGGACATGCGATTCTTGACGGCTTTCTCGGAATTTGGCTTCTGACAAATAGGAAGATTTTTTACGCTTCGGTTTTGTCGGCGGCAAATTTATTTTTTATAACTGTGTTGAATCTTGGAGCGATGGAAATTGTTTTCAGGGACGTGACAATTTTATTTTCCGCCGTGGCTCTTGCTTTTTTGACGAAGAATTTTAGATAATTTGCAACTTATTTCTTTCCCGCCCGCCCAAAATCCCAAAGTGCTAACTATAAATCCGAAATTGTGTTTTATAATAAACCGACGTAAATTTTATTAAGAGATAATTTTAAATATCATTATTCTTTACAAATTTCACGAGCCTATAGCTCGGCGAGGACACCAAGGTTTCCTTCGCTTAACCTTCCTTAAATTTAAAAACAATTAATTCACTATAGTTTTACTTGCGAGCCTATAGCTCAGCCTGGTTAGAGCACCGCTCTTATATGAGTGCAATCCAAAAGTATTGTAGTCTCTTGGAACGCGGATTTACGGATGCTGGATTCGTAAAAACCCGCAGGAGGTTTTTACTCTAAGAGAGGCGGGGGTCCGAGGTTCAAATCCTCGTAGGCTCATTAAAGAAGATTTGAAATTTGAACCGCAGGTTTCGTTTGGCTTACAGACGAACGAGTGAGAAGTCGAAAACTTCACTTCAAATCCTCGTAGGCTTATTTGAAAAGATTTATAAATTAGAAAATTAATTCATAGAAATGAAAAAAGCGGTTTTGGCATTTTTATTTGCATTCCTGATATTCGGGATGGCATTTAATTTCCCGGTTATTTTGGCTGACGAAAATGAAAGTGGTTCCAATGACGGTTCAAATTCAGAAACAACGACGGACTCGACGAGGGACGCCGAAACTGCAACTTCTGACGATGAAACTGACGATAGAACTGATGAGGAAGTAAAAACAGACCGAGAAAGATTAAGGGATATTGCTGAGCGAAGATTTGAACAGAGGGGAGAGAGATTAAAGGAGAATTTGAAAAAGGAGTTTAGGGAGAACGGCGCAATTGTAAAGATTGAAAGGAAAGTTGAATTTCAGGACGATGGTTCCGTAAAGATTACAATCAAGAGAACAATAATTGACGCGAATGGCGTTGAACGAAAAATTGTCATAAAAATTGTTGAGAAAGACGGCGAGAGGAAAGTCAGCGTGAAGGACGAAAGCAGAAATGAAGATGAGAATGAAGATGATGAGATTGAAACTGATTTGGAAATAGACGATGATTTTGAAGGAAATCAGTCTGATTTGGAGGCGACGACTTCTGACGGAGAAAAACACAGATTAAAAGTTCTTCCTGATGAGGCAAGGCGAATTATCATGGAAAGATTAAAGGCTTTGAATATAACAAATGTCACGCTTGACGAGGTAAAACACAAAAACATTCCACGAGTGGTTTATAATATCCAGACAAACAAGCATGGAAGATTCCTCGGGGTTTTCAAATTGGCTTTGAAAGTTGATTCGCAAGTTGACCCAGAAACCGGGGATATTCTGGATGTCAGCAAACCATGGTGGGCGATTCTTGTTGTCGAGCAAGACGAAGATGTTCCTGCAGCAACAGATGACGCGGCTGCAACAACCGCTACAGATACAACAACTGATGCAACACAATAAAATGGGATTAAAAACAGGAATTTAAAATGGGCGACGAATTTCCGATTTGAAAGAGTTTATTGAATAACCATAGAACAGAAGAGGTGATTGCAAAACTTCCGTTGCGTATTGTGACGATTAATCCATAAAATTCTTTCATTGTTAATAATTTTTTATTAGCGGAAAAATCTGGGAAAGCCGATTTTGAAGCAAAGAATGTGCGAAGCAACATTATGATGAACCTATGCAAATTTTTTCGGCGAAGTGTCATGGTGAAACTTGGCGTAGAGTAGTTAATCTTTCCGTCCGTTCTATAAAATCATAACACAATTTAACTTAATGTTAAAATTTGATTGCGTATTATTTGTTACAATCTATTTTATAAATTAAAATTCCGTCCCATTGAAATGGGTGGAAATAAAGTTCTTGATTCCACGAGATTTTTAACTCAAAACCCGCAATATGTTTTTATCAATCATGATAAAATTTGGGAAGTTGCGGGGAGATATTCAAAAGAGGATTTGAAAATTCCAAGATGGAATTTTGGCGAACATCCCAGTGAAAATGAAAAATTTGAAGATGTTGTTGATACTTTTTTCCTTTGCAATTCAATAAATTTCGCTTTTACTGATTTTGAAACCGGCGAAAAATTCAAATCATATCATAAAGGTGAAGAATTTGTAGGTTCTTCGGCGATGTGGGCATGCGTGAAACATGCCATTGAAAATGGAACGCCCTTGCTGGATGCGGATTATTTGGCCAATTTTTCCGAAGATGACATGGAATATGTTTTTTCCGGAAATATCAAAATTCCAATGTTCAATGAGAGAATTTACGTTCTCAATCAGGTTGGAAAAGTTTTGAAGAACAAATACGACGGACATTTCCACAATTTGCTTTCCGCCTCAAAAGGAAAGATGTTCGGCAGAAACGGCGTCGTTAAAAGATTGACGAGAGATTTTGATTCTTTTAATGATTCTTTTCTTTATGGCAATGATAAGAAAGTTGAATTCAATAAAAGGGCGCAGCTTGCAGGCGGAATGCTTTATGGAAGATTCCAAAATACAAATAGGCACCCATTATTTTCAGATGTTGATGAATCTACCGTTGCTGCAGATTATGTTTTGCCAAAGGGGCTAAGGGACATGGGAATTTTTATTTATGAAGAATCCCTCGCTGAAAGAGTTGACGGAAGAAAATTAATTCCCGCATATTTCCAAGAAGAACTTGAAATCAGGGCTTCCACAATTCATGCCTGTAACGAAATTGTTGAAATTTTAAATGAAAAATATGGCAAGAATGTAAATGCCTGGCACATTTATGCAAAAATTTGGAGCGAAGCGAGGAAGAATAAGGAAACCCGGCATCATCTGACGAGAACGATTGCTTATTGAATTGAAAAATTATTTTGTGTACCTCCCAACCCGACATCTATAGAAATTTTTGATTTCTCAAAATCGACGTCCCGCACGATTTTTCGCTGATATTAGAATTGATAATGAGAAAAATTTGACGGCGTTTTTTTTCGGTTAATTCTAGTTTCGGCGAAGTGCCAGAGTTTTGTGCGGAGCAGAATTATTCTAAATCTTTATTGTAATCTTCTGCAATATTGAACTGGTAACATAAGGTAATCCCTGGAATTTATTGGATGTCTGTCTGAGCGAAAATCTCTTTCCCCACCCACAATGTAACAATCTGCTCCCCTCGGGGCTTGCTTTAAAATTTCTTCTTGGAAAATTTTAGTTGATTCTGGATGGACTTTGTTGCGCAGATTCCATTCTGACACAGAAATAATCACTGGTCTGCCTATTAATTCAACTTTACCTATGACTTCATCTCTTTTTAATCGAGGTTTGTCTTCCGCTAATTCAATCAAATCTGCCATAGAATTTCATCGTTATTTTTCTTTTTAACATTTTATGTTTTTCACCATATAATCCCCTTCCAATTCATAGCCGATATTTTTGTAATATTCTCTTACGCCGACGCCGGAAATCACAGAGATTTTTTTCATTTTATTTTCTTTCGCGATTTCCTCCGCTTTTTCCATTAATAGTTTTCCAATTCCATGATGTTGTGCGAGGACACCACCGGTTTCCTTCGCGTAACCTTCCCGTTCATTTAGTCCCTTTTCGCCGAGATTTATCGCTTGTCCATAGACATGAAGTTCGCGGATGATTGCAAATTTGCCTCGCTTTGCTCGGTTATTTTCTTCCCCGCCCACCCGCCCGATAGGAGAATAGGATAATTTTTCATCTTCAAAAATTCTTAATCGCAATAAGCCAAATAAAATATCATCATCATTTACAAATTCAAGGAAGAACTCTTTTCCCCCGCTTGCCTTATATTCGATAATTTTTAGTTTTATATTTGAGTTAATATTTTTATTAAATCCAACTTCCCGCATTCTTATTTCCCTGACTTTTAATCCTTTATTCCTTATTTCTTTTTCCAAGTCTTTTCTTAAGTCAAGTTTTTCAATTCCTGAAATCATTTTTTCTTTTGGAAATTCACGCATGACTCTCATAACCCTGCAATATTCTGGAATTATGAACATCATCTTTGTTATAATTTTAGCCGCCTGTTCTTCGGAATATGGCACGAACTTCATTGCTTCGTATGTTTTTTCCAGTGGAGAGTCTGAAACAACCTGGCACGGATAAATTTTAAGCTGGTCCGGGCGAAAATCT
Source organism: Candidatus Woesearchaeota archaeon (assembly GCA_964477635.1). Taxonomy (GTDB): domain Archaea; phylum Nanobdellota; class Nanobdellia; order Pacearchaeales; family GW2011-AR1; genus JACQLK01. The sequence goes on from CAYZEG010000045.1 coordinate 4,955, forward strand.
TCCGAGCTGAAAATTTTTTTGAATAATTTCAAATCTTTTTTTTCATTTGAATATGGCAAGCCCGGCATTATATGGTAGCCGACTTTGAATCCCGCGTTTTTCAGTTTTCGCGTCGCTTCAATCACATCCTTTACAGAATGCTCGCGATTTGTTTTTTTGTATAAATTGTCGTCTGGCATTTGCACCCCGATTTCAACGCGCGTGCATCCGTATGAAAGCATCTCTTTGATTTCCCCATCGGAACAATTATCCGGGCGATTTTCAATGCATAATGCAACACACCTATGTTTTGCAGTTTCATTTATTTTTTTTGCTTGTTCTAAATTTTTGGATTTTTTGTTGTTTAATGCG
>CAYZEG010000046.1:0-3101 GCA_964477635.1 Candidatus Woesearchaeota archaeon
TAAGAACTTTCATATCCGGCTTTTTCCAAGCTTGTTTCAAGTAATGATACATTCCCTTTGTCATTTCAAGGAAAGAAAAAGTGTGTTTTTAAAGATTGGGATTTACAAACTTTTTTAAATCGTTTTAATCTCGTTCAACTAAATGAGCCTGTAGCTCATGAGGGGCACATCCCCTTTAATTCGCGACCCCGTTTTTGGTTGCGGATTAGTGAAATTTTGTCCAAAAACAAAATCGCTCACACTAACCCCTAATTTAAAAAAGGTTAATTCGCTACAGTCTCAGAACAAATGAGCCTGTAGCTCAGCCTGGTACGAGCACTGCTCTGATACGGCAGGGGTCCAAGGTTCAAATCCTTGCAGGCTCATTTCACATTATACAAATGCTTAAATAATAAATTTGGATATTTTCTTGATGTCAATAAGTTTGGAATACCTGCCTGCACTTTCGGAAAATTTTGAGGTTGACAGAGTTGATGCTTTTCCTGTTGTCGAGATATCTCTTGTAAAATATAATTACTGTTATGCTGGCGGAAGAAGGGTGATTCGAGAAAAAGTTATCCAAATTTTTGGGGTTGATAGTCGCAGGAAGAATCTTTATGGGTGTCATACAATAGAAGAAGAAAACGACCGCAGATTGTTTAATTTTATCGGCGGAGACCAAAACAGCCTCTTGAGAATACCTTTGGAAAAAATCATTGAGTATCGCCCATTAAAATGAAAATAGCTGTTGATTGCGATGAAGTCTTGGCGGAGTTTGTCAGTTCTTTTGCGGCTTTCCATAATGAACATTACGGAACTTCATTAAGAAGGGAGGATTTTCATACGTTTGATTTTAAAGAGATTATCGGCATTACAGACAAAGAAGAAGACAAAAGGTTTTCAGAATTTTATACCTCTGCATATTTTTTTGGAATGCAACCAATTCATGGTTCTGCAGAGACTCTCGGGAAATTAAAAAAACGCGGCATGAGCTTAAGTTTAGTAACTGCAAGACCTCTGGAAATTTTGGAAGCTACAAGAATATGGGCGGATTCCCATTTTAAAGATATTTTTTCCAGCATCTTATTTTCAAGCGATATTTACAGAAATAACAGCGGCACAAAGGCTCAGATATGCAAAGAAATCGGCGCTGAAATTATGATTGATGATTCGCCAAAATACTCTATGGAAGTTTCAATGAATGGAACTCGGGTTCTTCTTTATGATGCTCCATGGAATAGAAACCATCAACAGGAAAATGTAACTAGAGTAAATTCTTGGAAAGATATTGAAAGAATCATTCTTACTTGACGCCAAGCTCAAGAATCAATTTCCCATTTGAAAGATTATAATTTTTTATCGGAAGCCCTATCGGAATTATTTTTTTGTAGGCTTTATTTTTTCCAAGCGCTTTTATTTCAATGCTGTTCTCGAGCTTTACTATCGACAAATCTTTTTCAGAATCCACTCCCGGCATGTCCACTTCATAGACAACTTTGTTTGAAAGTCTTCTTATATTTGTTGCCGGTTCTTTCTTTTTTAATTCCGAAAATCCCTTCAATTCCGAGTTTGGAAGCTTTTCTGTGGAAATCTCAGATTCCTCTGATTTTTCTTCGTTCTGATAATTACCCAAGTCAATTTTTTTTCCATTGACGAACAACTGCAAATTTGTTTTTGGCTTGGATTTTTTCATTTCTTTCTGCATCTCCCTTTCAAGCATTTTAACCGCAGACTCAAGCATCCTTCCCATCATTTTTCCGCCAAAACCTCCGAAGATTGAATTTGCTATTTCCATTTCTTCCCGGGAATCTTTTTCTCCAAGCATGCCAAAATCGGATTTTTTGAAACCTTTTTCGTCGAATGGAACGCCGCAATTTGGACAGAAATTGCACTTGGCGCCCGATTTTTCTCCGCATCTGCCGCATTCTTTTTTCCCGAACATAATTAAAAAATGGGAATTTTGTTTAAATATTTTGTGATGTTATCCGCCAATATGATGCCCGATGCACCAGCCGGGAATCGAACCCGGATATCAAGCTATTTCCATTTCCAAGTTATTTGGGAAGCTTGTATTCTACCACTAAATCACTGGTGCGATTAATTTTTATAGTGTTTGCATTTAAAAAATATATGAAGAAAAAATTTTATGTTACAACGCCGATTTACTATCCGAACGATATCCTGCACGTGGGGCATGCTTACACTACGCTGGCGGCGGATATTCTGGCGAGATGGCACAGACTGAAAGGCGAAGATGTTTTTTTTCTTACGGGAACAGATGAGCATGGAAAGAAAATTCAGGAAGCTGCCGATAAAGCTGGGAAAAAGCCGAGAGAATTTGTTGACGAACTTGTTTTGCAGATAAAGAAAGATTGGGGTAGACTTGATCTGACTTATGATAAATTCATAAGAACAACTGATAAAGAACATGAGAAAGTTGTGAGGGAAATTTTGCAGAAAGTTTATGATAAAGGAGATATTTATTTAGATGAGTACGAAGGATTTTATTGTGTTCCCTGCGAAGCGTATTATACTGAGAAAGATTTGGAAAATGGAAACTGCCCGATTCATAAGAAAAAAGTTGAATTATTAAAAGAAAAATCTTATTTTTTCAAACTTTCAAAATATCAGAAGAAACTTCTGGATTTATACAAAACAGGATTTATATTTCCTAAAAACAGAGAAAAGGAAATTGTCAATCGTGTGAAGGAAGGATTGAATGATTTGTCAATTTCAAGGACGAGTTTTGATTGGGGGATAAAATTGCCTTTTGATGAAAAACATATTGCTTATGTCTGGTTTGATGCTTTGACGAATTATTATTCTGCAACAAGGGAAAAAGGGAAGGAAAAATATTGGCCTGCCGATGTCCATCTTATTGGAAAAGATATTCTTTGGTTTCATGCTGTTTATTGGCCTGCAATGTTAATGTCTGCAGGAATCGAATTGCCGAAGAAAGTTTTTGCGCATGGCTGGTGGACTTTTGATAAAGAGAAAATTTCAAAATCACAAGGAAAAGTGATAAACATTGATGAATTAATTTCAATCGCAGGATTGGATTCGGCAAGATATTTTCTATTCAGAGAGGTTCCATTTGGAGAAGACGGAGATTTTTCAAAAGA
>CAYZEG010000046.1:3201-5160 GCA_964477635.1 Candidatus Woesearchaeota archaeon
GATATTTTCTATTCAGAGAGGTTCCATTTGGAGAAGACGGAGATTTTTCAAAAGACAAATTGATTGAAAGACACAATAATGAACTTGCCGACAAACTTGGAAATCTTGTTTCAAGAGTTTCTGCTTTGGCGGAAAAGTATGGATTGGAAAAGAAAGGCGGAATCCAAATTAATCTTATAAGAAAATTGCCTGAAATTGAAAAGTGTTTTGATAAGTATAAATTTAACAAAGCGTTGGATAAAATATTTGAGGTCGTCGATATCTGCAACGAATATGTTCAACAAAAAAAACCTTGGGAAACGCATGACAAAAAAGTTCTTTACGAATTGGTTGAAGCGATAAGAAAAATAAATTTTTATCTTGCTCCTTTCATGCCCGAAACGTCAGAGAAAATTGCTAGGATTTTCAAAACGGACAAAATAAAAAAAGCGGAGATTTTGTTTCAAAAAATCATATAAATTCTTTTAAAGAAAATTAAATAGATAGGGATATTACAAAAGAATGGTCAAGTCCATCATAAAAATTTTTATCAGGCGGGCTGGTTTTTGGAATTCGAAAGATTTCAAGATTAGCTCTCAATTTGGGCATATTTTTCTTTACGCAGATAATTTATTTTATAGTTTTACTCAGAAGAAATTTTTGCCGAAGGGAAATAGGAGCAATTTTCAGATAATTGATAAAAGGGAATTTTGCAAGACTTACAAAAATCAGGATTGGCACGTTATAACCTTAGAGGTTACAAAAGATGAAATTATGAAAATCAGTTCCTATTTTAACGATAGTTCAAATAATATTGAATATTCTCTGGTTAATAACTGCATGAGGCAGTGCCAGCTTGCTCTTGAAAAAGCGGGATTTCAGTTTCCGCGTTATTTTGTTCTTCCGGGAAGCATGCTTAGTTTTTTAAAGAGAAAAAAAGATAGTTTGCCTATATTAAATATTGAAAAATTGAAAATTCAAAAATGACATCTGAAGTTGACTTCTCCGACTGGGAAAAACTGGATTTGCGAGTTGGGAAAATCCTTAAAGTTGAGGACATCGAAGGCGCGGACAAACTTTACAAGCTTGAAGTTGATTTGGGAAAAGAACTTGGGAAGAGTAAATCGGAGATTTCCACTGATTCGTCTTTAAAGAAGAATCCGAACCAGAGAACGATTTGTGCAGGAATCAAGAAATATTATTCAAAGGAAGAATTAATTGGAAAAAAAGTAATTGTTTTTGTGAATTTGAAACCGAGAATGTTAAGAGGCATTGAAAGCCAGGGAATGCTTTTGGCGGCGTCGGACAAAGATGACAAACATGTTATTTTAATTTCTCCCGAAAGTGATATTGAAGTTGGAAGCAAGATTAGATAAAGCGAGGAGATACCCTGCGATTGGCATACGCATCGCAACATTAGCCATACGCATCGGCAAGAAAAAGAAAGCATTGCCCCTGAAGAAGAAATTTTATCCCATCTAAAAATCCAGAGTGTTAATGTAAAAACCGCAGTTGAGTTTTTATAATAAACCGATTAAATTTATTCATTAACATTTTTTAATCAGCGGAACGCCTTAACAAAGTTTGGCGTGGAGCAATTAATCCGTGAGCCGACGGCGAGCGCAGGATTATTTTATTTTAAACTTATTCATCCATCTTAATTTTTTGAAAACTTTTTCCAGCATGGTTTCCCTGTCCAAATTTGAGTCGTATGGAACATTCAAAAGTCTTGATGCAATTTCCTTGTAAGCTCTTGCCGGAGCGGATTTTGGATGAGTGTGCACGACGGCATCCCTCATGTTCAATGATTCTGAAACTGCCAAATCATATGGAACCATTCCCAAAATTGGAACTTCAAGCATTTCCCTCACGACATCCGGATGCATCTCAATATCATCCTTCCTTACTTTTGTTATTATCACGCCAGTTATTGGCTTTCTCATTCCTTGCGCAAGCTTTACAGTTTTCAATGCGTCAGTT
>CAYZEG010000047.1:0-5063 GCA_964477635.1 Candidatus Woesearchaeota archaeon
AAACAATTTGCATAAACGCTGGATTTGGAAGCAAAGTCAATACTTTGATTGATTTAGATGAAGAAAGAGGAAAAATAAGAAGCATAAAATTTCATCCCAGAGCCTATGGTTAATTTTTATCCCGACCACCCTTTCCCTCAGAGACGGAGGATTAACTTAAAATCGGCTCCGGCGTTTTAATATAATCTAAACGTTAATTTTTTAATCTCCCCGCTCCTTGAATTTTCATGTCAGACTTTTTATTCCACAAGGTTTCTGAAAAGGAAAAAGAATCCATAAAAAAACAGGCAAAAGAAATAATGGACAAATTTTCCGAGAAGCTTGGAAGGATTGAAAAAAAAACCGGCGATTCTTTTGTTGAGCGCGAAAATTTTGAGCGCGAGGAAGGCGCGGGCGAAAGTTGCGACGGAGATTTTAGGAAAAGAATGTTTGAGAACGCGCCGAATAAAAACGAGGATTTTATTCTGGGGGAGAAAAAATCATGGCAATGATTTTTTCTGCTATCATCAAAGCCGACAGGGAGAAAAGGGGATGGTAAAGTATATAATCGCTTCAGGTCCAGTCATAATTGAAAAAGGAAAACTCCTTGTGAACAAAGACGATAAAGATGATTTCTACAAACTTCCAGGGGGAACTATTGAAGAAGGCGTTGAAACTCTTGAAGAGGCATGCCATAGAGAAACAAGGGAAGAAAATAATGGATTGATTAAAATTTTGAAGCCATTAAGCCCTATGATTCTTTGGAAAAATCCTCAGACTGGAGAAAAAATGTGTATTGTTTTGATTCATTACAAAGCTAAACTTCTAAATAAAAAAAATTTGAAGCCAATGCCACCCACTCAAGAAGTAAGATGGCTTCCGATTTCTGATATTAAAAAGGGAAAATATTCTGTCGCGCCCAATATAACTTATTTGATTAAGAAGGGAGAGATAAAATGAAGAAAAAATTAATATTACATTCAATAGGAAATAGCGGAAATTTTAATTTTTATGTTTTTGATAAAAAGCAGAAGGTAGCGGGGATATTGGATAAGATTTTAGGAGAAATTTTAGATATGGAGATGTTATACCCCCTTTCTCCTAAGAGCAAGAAAATAAATGTAGAAAGATATTATGATATTCATCAAGGTGATTTTTCTAAAAATGGTAGATTAAACATTTTCTATGGCAAAAATAAAATGTTTGTTGCAATTATCTGCTCCGAAGAATCAAGATTAAAATTCAATGACGCCTTATTCAAATATTTCACTATGCCTAAACCCAAGAAAATTAAACCTAAAAGAAAAATAAAATGGTAAGCGTCGTCCAAAAACTCCAATCCTATTTGAAAGAGATTGAAAAGAACGATAAGAAAGGGAAAAAGATAAACGCTTTTCTTGAGTTGAATCCGAATGCGATTGAAGAGGCAAAAAAAATTGACAGCAAGAGCAAGAAAGGGAAACTTGCTGGAAAAATAATTGCAGTGAAATCAAATATAAATGTTAAGGGATTAACTACAAGTTGCGCTTCAAAAACTCTGGAAAATTACAAGGCAACTTATGATGCCGATGTGATAAAAAAAATCAAAGAAGAAGATGGTTTGATTATAGGAATGACCAACATGGATGAGTTTGCTTCGGGAAGTTCTGGAGAAACTTCGGCGTTCGGACCGACGAGAAATCCCAAAAATACTGATTTAATTTCTGGCGGTTCTTCTTCCGGTTCGGCGGCTGCCGTTGCCGCGGGATTTTGCGACATTGCTCTCGGTTCCGACACGGGCGGAAGCATAAGAAATCCTGCAAGTCATTGCGGTGTCGTCGGTGTAAAACCGACTTACGGAAGCGTTTCAAGATATGGATTAATTGACTTGTCCATGTCATTGGACCAAATCGGACCGATTGCTAAAAATGTTGAGGACGCGGCTTTAGTTTTGGATGTGATAAATGGAAAAAGCGAAAACGATTCAATCACTGAAAAAAGCGAGGATTTGGATTTTAAGGAAATCGCTAAAATTCCAAAAAACACCACGCTTGGAATTTTGGATTTCAAAATCAGCGATAAGAGAATTTCGGATTTGATTGATAAAAAAATTAAAGAAGCGGGAAAAAAATACGGATGGAAGGCGAAAAAAATTTCCGTCAATTATATCGACTTGGCGATTGAAACTTATTATCCGTTGGTTTATGTTGAATTTTTTTCAGGAACAAGAAGATTTGACGGAAGAAGATATGGAAAAAAAATTGACGAGGTCGCAGGACCTGAAGTTATGAGGAGGCTTCTTGGCGGTTCTGAAATAAGCAAGGCGGAGCATCACGGAAGATATTATCATCTTGCCCTTAAAGCAAAGAAACTCATTGAAGAGGAGTTTGCAAAAAAATTCAAGGAAGTTGATTGCATAATCTCTCCGACGGTTCCAAGATTGCCCCATAAAATAGGAGAAAAAATTTCTGTTGAAGACATGTACAGATATGACGCTTTGACAATTCCTGCAAATCTTGCCGGAAACTGCGCTATTTCAATTCCAGTCGGAGAAATAAATAAAATTCCGGTTGGGATGCAAATAATGTGCGACAAATTTCAAGAGCAGAAACTCTTACAGATAGCAAGAAGCATAGAAAAGTTGTAATTTTTATTTCTAAATTTGTCCCCACCCAAAAATTCCAGAGGGTTAACTTGAACTCGCCACGACATAATCAATTGAACGCCGTCATGTTTTTTCATTATCATTTCTTGAAATCTGTGAAAATCTGGCGAAGCCGATTTTTGAAGTTCTTGCAAATTGCTAGGATTAAATATAAAAACACTAAATTAAATATTAAAATAATATGAACAACTTTATTTTTATTTCTGGAGGGCCTTGCACTGGAAAAACTTCCGTGATAAATGAATTGAAAGAAAATGGATATAACACTGTTCCTGAAGCTGCAAGGGAGATAAGCGCAAACGATTTGAGATTTGCCGGAAAGTCAATAAGAGATATTGACATGAGAATTTTTCAAAATGAAATTTTTAATTTGCAGAAAAGACAGATTGAATCATTGATTGGAAAAAAAGAATTTTTCTTTTTTGACAGGGGTTTTGGAGATACTCTTGCTTATAGGAAACTTCATGGTTTTGACACTCCCCATGATTTTTTTGATTATGCCGGAAAATTTCAAAAGTCCATAGTTTTCATTCTTGAGCCGCTGGGATTCTACAAAACTGATGAGCTTAGGACGGAAACAAGAGAAGAGCAAAAAGAGATTCATGAAAAAATCATAAGCGCTTATAGGGAATTGAAACATCCAATCACATTTGTCCCCTTGATGAATACAAACAAGCGGGCGGAATTCATCATCCAAAAAACTTTAAAAGGCACCTGATTTGCCCTTTCAATGCTGATTGACGGAATAGAAATAAAGTGGCTGGGGCACGCCGGATTTTTAATCAAGAATTCTTCTGTGATTTACATAGATCCGTACAACATAAGCGATGGATTTGAGAAGGCGGATTATATTCTCATCACTCACAGCCATTACGACCACTGCAGTCTTGCGGATATAAACAAGATAGTAAAGGAAGGAACGAAAATTGTTTGTCCGGCGGATTGCCAGAGCATAATCACTAAAATAAACATCCCTGTAAAAATGGAAATTGTTGAGCCTGGAATGGAATTCAATCTTGGAAATTTAAAGGTTTCCACGCTTCCCGCTTATAATCTGGATAAGAACTTTCATCCGAAAGACGAAGGATGGGTTGGGTATCTTGCAAAAATAAACGATGTCCTGATTTATCATGCGGGGGACACGGATTCAATTGAGGAAATGAAAAAACTTACCGGACATAATCATGCTGGAAAGAAACTCGTTGCGCTTCTTCCCGTCGGCGGAAGATACACCATGAATTCTGACGGGGCAAGCGAAGCCGCGCAGATAATAAAACCATTTCTTGCAATTCCCATGCATTATGGAAGCGTTGTCGGAACAAAAGAAGATGCGGAAGACTTTGTGAAATATTGCAAGGACTTCAAAATTGACGCGAAGATTTTGGAGAGGGAATGATTTTATCCCCTAAAACAATCTTAAGGAATAATTTTTAATCACTCTCCGAGGACACTCCCAAATTCTGCAATATACTATGAATCATATAAAGATTTAAAAAATAAACATCTATCATAAAAGCAAGAGCCTGAATTTCGTTTGGGCGCAGATTAAAAATTAGGCTGAAAAACACAAATTTTTCGCCGATTTTTTGTGATACAAAAAACATGAAAGGAGGTAGAAAAAATGGTTTTAGATTTTGCAAAAGAAGCAATAAAAAACACGGAAACTCATAGTATTAATTTTGACGAGTTGAAAGCTGGAAAGGCGAACATCAAGGTTATCGGCGTCGGCGGATGCGGTGCGAATTCTGTAACGTGGCTTTACAACAAAGGAATCAGCGGAGCGACAGTTTATGCTGCGAACACTGATGCGTTACATCTTAGCGTCACAAAAGCAGACGAGAAGATTCTCATTGGAAAGGAACTTACACGAGGATTAGGGGCAGGAGGAATGCCAAACAGAGGAAGAGAAGCAGCCAAGGAGGCTTTGTCCGACTTGAAAAAAGCGCTTTCCAACTCAGACATGGTTTTTGTCATAGCGGGAATGGGCGGTGGAACTGGAACGGGAGCAGCTCCAGTAGTTGCGCAAATAGCGAAGGAAACGGGATCCATTGTCATCGGAGTTGTAACAATGCCTTTCGAAGCTGAAAGGGCAAGAATTGACAAGGCCGAATTTGGACTTCAAGAATTGAGAGAAGTTTGCGACACATGCATCGTGCTTGACAACAACAGACTCGTTGACATTGCAGGACAATTGCCAATTGAACAGGCGTTTGCGGTGGCGAACGAGCTTGTGGCGACAATGATTAAGGGAATTGTGGAGACAATAACATTGCCAAGTTTAATCAATTTGGATTATGCTGATGTTTCAACAATCATGAGGGGCGGCGGAGTAGCGGTTATTGGAATCGGCGAGGCTGACACTCAAAACAGGGTCATGGAAGCGGTTAACCAGGCGTTGACACATCCCTTGCTTGACGTTGATTACAGAGGAGCTACGGGA
>CAYZEG010000048.1:0-4893 GCA_964477635.1 Candidatus Woesearchaeota archaeon
TTACCCATACGCATCGGGAAGAAACGAAAAGAACTCCCATACGCATCGGGAAAAAGCAAAGCATTGCCCCCGAAGAAAGAAAAATGGAAAGCGAAGATTTTTACATTGAAGATGGAAACTTAGTTTTCACTGAAACTTATTTGAAAAAACGCGGATATTGCTGTGAAAGCGGATGCAGGCATTGCCCTTATGGATTCAAGAAAAAGGAATAATTATCCTAAGATTTTCTCTTCTAACTTACCGCTGTTTTTGATAATTTTTATCAGTTGCGAGCCGAAGGCGAGCTAAATTTTAAACAAAATTACTTGTTAAACAACCTTTTTGCATTTTGGATTTAAAATATTTAAATATCTTTTCTTGCTTGAATCGTCAGAGAACTGGTTTTTATTCCAGCCACTTGTTTCTTTTTACGATTTTCAAAGAGCCCCACCATCTTGAGAGCGAATATGGGGTTTTAATGTTTGCAAGAATCAATAAAATTAATCCATAAATCAAATGTTCATCAATAATAGGGTTGTGTTCTGGAGGAAGAACGGCAAGCCACATTAAAATCAGCAATAAAGTTCCCGAATAGCATGAAATTCTCATTGCGACCCCGAAAATCAATCCTATTCCTATAAACAACAATCCAATCATGAAAAGCCAGTCGACAAAAACGTTTCCGGCTATCGCCTTGAACGCAAATGAGAAGGGTCCTTTCGTTGCCATCGCCAAAAATCCGTAAGTCGGGGAATTTCCAAGGAGCCATGATTTGTCGGCGGCGGTTGTGAATCCCAAGCCGAGTAATTTATCCAGAAAAGGCCAAAGGAAAGTAAAACCTATGAATATCCTCAAAACTGAAAACAAACCCTCTTTTTTCATTCTTACAGGAAATAAACTATCTTTAAAAATATTCAGGATTCCAAATATTTATAAACTCCCTGCATTTCGGGATATTAGAAAAATATCTTCAAGATTATTTTCACTTTCACATTCAGATTTGCGATTTGATTAGTGCTTCTTGAAAGCACGATTCACTTTATCGGGCTTTGTGCCCTTGGAATAGCGGAAAGACGCTACAGGTATTTTTCTAATGACGCAAGTTGTTCTTGCGAAAGTTGATGGAAAACTTAGTTTTCCAATCTCGAAACTATAAGTTTTGTAAATTAAACACACATAAAATACAAAAATGGCAAAAATAAGTCCAGTATCCATAAAATACATGATACATGCGAGTTTTACGGCAGAGGGCGCTTTGGAAAAGCCCGACGTAATCGGAGCTGTGTTCGGGCAAACCGAAGGTTTGCTTGGGGCGGACTTGGAAATGAGAGAGCTTCAGAAGGAAGGAAAAATTGGAAGAATTGAAGTTGAGCTTCAGAGAGACGGGAAAAAGACCACTGGAACGATACAAATTCCTACCGCGCTTGACCAATCTGAGACGACTCTTATCGCGGCGGCCGTGGAAACAATAGAAAGAATGGGGCCTACTGATGCGCAAATTGAAGTCACAAAAATAGAAGATGTCAGAGGAAGCAAGAGAGATTACATCATTGAAAGGGCGAAAAAACTGATGCAAGAAGTTCAAGGTTCCACGGATTCAAGGGAAATTTCCAAGCAAATCAAGGAGCATACAAGGTCATCCGATGTTGCGGAATATGGAGACGAAAAACTTCCATGCGGAGATCTTTCAGGACACGAGGTAATTGTTGTTGAGGGAAGAGCGGATGTAATGAACCTTTTGAGAAACGGAGTCAAGAATGTTATCGCCATGAACGGAACAAAGCTTCCTGAAGGGGTAAGAACGCTTAGCAGGGAAAAAGAAATCACTTTGTTCGTTGATGGAGACAGGGGCGGAAAACTAATCGCCAGAAATGTTGTTGACAACGCGAGAGTGAAATACATTGCCGTGGCTCCAGACGGAAAAGAAGTTGAGGAACTTGCCGGAAAGGAAATTTTCATGTCTTTGAGGAAAAAAATTCCCGCAGAGGAATTTTTCAGAGGAAGAAGCTTTGACAGAGAAGAAAGAAAACCTGAAGTTAGAGAAACATCTGACAAGGAATTCACCGATGACGACAAGAAAAAACTTAGAGAACTTTCAAGCGAAATCAAAGATTCCGGAAAGGCTCTCATCTTGGACGGCAACGTGAAAGTTTTGAAGGAAGTTTCGGCTAGAGCAACCTCTTCCGCTTTGAAAAGAATTGAAGGAAAGCCTTATGCAATAATCATTGACGGCGCCGTAACCGGCTCTTTGATAGATGCCGCAGAAGAAGTTGGAATCAAAGCAATCATGGCGACGAACTTTTCAGCGACGAGCGACAAAATTCAATTGTTATCACTTTAAATTAATCAACCCCGACCGAGAAGAAGGAAGGGGATTTTGTTTTTTATTTAGAAGAAAAGAAAGAGTTAAAAAATATGGGATTCGTTTAAAATGAATGGGCGGACGAACGATAAAGTATGGAAGGCATAAGTATATTCCATATAAAAAAGAAGAAGGAGATAAAAAAGAAGAAAAGTCAATTGATGAAGAAGAACACAAAATGAAGATAGAAAAATTAAAAGAATTGGGGTTAATAAAATAATGAAAACTCAAGTTTCTTCTTTTGATTGGAAAAATTTTTCTATTAATATCGAGAAATTAATAAAATTTCACTCACTAAATAGCATAGTTCCGATTAATGCAGATAGATGGGAAGAAATAATTAATGCGACATTAAAATTTATGGGTAAGAATCCCGAATGGAATCAAGGTTCACATTCTGCAGGAGCGGATGTATGGACAAAAGACTTTTCAATTTCTGCAAAATCCGGAAAAATATCTGGCGATTCATTAATGATATCTTCTTACAGATTAACAAGATTCAATAATTTAGAAGAAATGAAAGAATTTATAGATGGAGAAGGGAAAAATTTTAACATCTATCTTTGTTGTGCAAGAATTGATAGTGAAACTGAAAGAATTTATAAAATATTTTTAATTGATGCAAATGTAATCTCGGCTAAAAGAATAAATTGGGGCGATTCTTACAGCAAAGATAAAAAAGTTCATTCTGGCTGGGAAGGCAAAGATAAAAATGGAGTTTTATTGAGGATAGTAAGGACTATGTCTAATCAATTATGGATGGAAGTTCCATTAAAACTTTGCGACAAAATTCTAGAGGTTAAAATTAATAAAAAAAATTTAGGAAGCAAGATTGAAGAACCTTTAAAGAAATAATTAAATTATAAAGTAAGTTGTTTTGGAGTTTCGTATAATCTTTCTTCAGCCACTTTTATGTATTCCGGATTAATTTCAAATCCAATAAAATCAAGTCCTAATTTTTTTGCAGATACACATTCAGAGCCAGAACCTGCGAACGGAACTAAAACAAAACCTTCTTTTTGTCTTGCAGATAATATTAATTTGTCACACAATTCAATTGGTTTCTGCGTTGGATGATTTACCCTTTCATTAATCCCCGCCCCGCCCGCCAATGCAGGTATTTTTATGACGTCTCGAGGCAATGCTCCGTTTGGATGCGCAGAATAAATTGTTTCTTTTCCGTTCTTACTTAATCTGCCAATTGTTCCAGGTCTAATTCTTCCCGCGGAGCCGTTAAGAAATCCGTTAGTATATGGTTCTCTTACATCATCTAAATTGAAAACTGGTTTTTCTTTCCAACAACAAATTATGCTTTCATGACTCCTCTGCCAAAATTTATTTGTGGGCATATTTTTATTTGTATAATGCCAAACTAGCCATCTTTTATGTGCTGGAACTCTTGTAAAAATGTAGGCAAGTATTTCACTAAATCCATAAATAAACATTGTCCCATTAGGTTTTAAAATTCTTACGCATTCTCCAATCCAATTATCACACCATCTAATGTATTGTTCAAAATCTAAATTATCTTTATTGTTTCCAAAATCTTTTCCTATGTTATATGGCGGGTCTGCGATGATTATTTGCGCAGAATTACTTTTTAATTTTTTCAAACCATCCAATACATCTAACAAATAAATTCTATTTAATTCCATCCTCTTTTCCTCTAATTTTTCTATGACTTTCATTTTTTTAATACTTTCTATTTATTTTAGTCCCCTAAAGTATTTAAATGTTTCGCCCCCTAATTTTATAAATTGTAGAATGTAAGATAGATTAATGAAAATAGAAAAAGTTAAATCTCGCAGGTATAGAGATAAACAATATCATAAATTTAGATTGATTATTCCAAATAAGATAATGGAAAAGACAGGTTTCAAAGAAGGCGATGAATTAGAAGCTGAAGCCAAAAAAGGCGAAGTTAAATTGAGAAGAAAATAAAAATTTTTTATTCAATTTATGATTTGAAGGATAGTCAGGAAAATAATTATCAATGTTAAACCAAATAATTTTTATTTAATTTTTGGATTTCTTGCGAGTAGTTTAGATTGAACATAGATATGGCTAAATCTACCCCTTTCGCGCTAAGGCGATATAACTCCGGTTTTTGCGTTCTATCCACTTCCCTAAAACCATCTTTGTCAAGTTTGTCTCTGACTCTCTTTCCTAATTCCTGGTCTCCGAAGCGACCTTCTATAATTCCAAAACTTCCATATATTGGATAACCTCTGAACAAATCTATAAAAATTCCTTTGATTGTTTCAAAAACTTTAATCTTTTCCATATCACTTCCCTTAATAAAATCTTTATGTTCTTTTTCCATTCTTCCTCACAACCAAAAACCTTTTTATTGATTGTTGCGATGGAAATTCGTGACCCGGCTTGAAGATAGTTGGGGAAAGCTTTAGATAAACGATTAATTTAAATATCTAAAAATGTAGATTTATATATCTTAAAATAGCGAGAATCTTATGCAAAAAACAATCTCTGAAACAAGCTATAATTATTTTCTTAAAACTAATTTAGATAAATATAAAGGAGAGTGGGTTATA
>CAYZEG010000049.1:0-4812 GCA_964477635.1 Candidatus Woesearchaeota archaeon
CCTTTTGAACCGGAAGAAGCAATCACGTCGTCAATTCTCAGAATCATCGTCGCAACGTCGGTGGCGGAGCTTATCGCTTGAGTCTTAATCTTTAGAGGCTCAATTATTCTTGACTGAACAACGTTTTCAACCTTATTTGTAAATAAATTCAAACCTGCATTTCTTTCTCCAGAGTCGTGTTTTGATTTCAACTCGGTTAAAACTTCTATAGGATCCAAACCCGCATTTTCCGCAAGTGTCGTCGGTATAAATTCCAAGGCAGATGCAAATTCCTCAACAGCCAATTGCTCCCTTCCGGGAAGCCCCTGAGAAAATTCGCTCAATCTTCTTGCAAGTTCTATTTCTATTGCCCCTCCGCCCGGAACAACCAATCCGGACTTAATTGAACATACCACATCTCCAAGCCCGTCTTTAATTGCCCTTTCAATTTCATCAAGCACATGTCCGGTTCCGCCGTGAATCAATATCGTCATGGCTTTTGGGTTTGAACATCCGCGAACATAAGTAAAGGTTTCATCGCCGTGCTTTACCTCTTCAACCGTCTCGGCTTTTCCCAATTCCAAAGAATTCAATTCGTTCAAATTATTCACAATCTTTGCGCCCGTTGCCTTTGACAATTTTTCCATATCACTCCTTGAAATTCTGCGGCAGGCGTAAATTTTTTCCTTGGTAAGAAGATACTGCGCGAAATCGTCAATTCCCTTCTGGCAGAAAACAACATTTGCTCCGGAGGATTTTATTTTTTCAATCATGCTTTTTATTTCCCTCTCTTCCTGCATCAAAAAACCATTCAGCTGTTCCGGAGTGGAAATTGAAATTTTTGTGTCAATCTCGGGATTTTTTATTTCAAGGGGCGTGTCAAGCAGCGCGATTTTTGCGCTCATAACTTTGAGAGGCATGTCATGCGAAACTTTTTCCTTGTCAAAAACAATTCCCGAAATCAGCTCCGTGTCTTTTATTCCGTCGCCTTTCGCCTTCTCTATTTTTATATCATTCAAATCAATTTTTCCGCCGTCCTGAATTTGCTTCACCGCTTTCACGATTATGTCGGCGAATTTTTCCTTTTCGCCTTCAGCGCCCTTTCCCGTCATTGCAGTCATTGCAATCTGCCTCAAAACATCGTCGTCGTTTGGAGTTATTTTCAAGGCGATTTCATTGAGAATTTCCTGCGATTTGTCCGCCGCCATCCTATAGCCCTTCGTAATAACCGTCGGATGAATTTTTTTATCCAGAAGTTTCTCGGCATTTTCAAGAAGCTTTCCCGCAATCATCACGGCAGTGGTTGTCCCGTCGCCGACTTCAGTCTCCTGCGTTTTTGCGATTTCAACCATCATCTTGGCGGCGGGATGCTCTATCTGCATTTCCCTCAAAATCGTGACTCCGTCATTTGTCACGATAATGTCTCCCGTCGGGGAAACAAGCATCTTGTCCATCCCCTTTGGACCAAGAGTAGTCTTAACGATGTCTGCAACCATCTTCGCAGCCCAAATATTATTTCTCTGAGCGTCTTTGCCCATCATTCTTTGGATGTCTTCAGGCATAAGAACCATCGGTTTGTCAGTCATGGAATTAATTTCTTTAAAACGTATTTAAAGATTATGGTAATAAAATCATTTGAAAACAAAGAATATTTAAACAAAATTTGCTATTTTTTTGCATGAGCGGAACTAACAGCGGTTAATCATATAAAATGGCAGAAGAAGAGACGGTATATTCAAGCAAAGTGACATACAATGGATTTTTCAAATTTGGAGACTTCTATAATTTCTGCTATTCCTGGCTCACGGATGAAACTGGATTGGACATGGCGGAAATAAAATATTCTGAAAAGCTCATTGGCGAGGCAAAAAATCTTGAGATTAAATGGAGGGGCGAAAAGAGTATGACAGATTATTTTAAATTCAAAATAGAAATTGAAATGAGAGTCAACGGATTGACGAAAGTGGAATTAAATCAGAACGGGGTAAAAGTTGATACAAACAAGGGAAGTTTTGAGATGAAAATCAAAGGGGTGCTTGCAAGAGATTACAACGGAAAATTTGAGACGACTGCATTCAAAAAATTCCTGAGAAGCATTTATGAAAAATGGGTAATCCCGGCAAGAATCGAGGAGTATATGGGCAGAGTTGGGCAGGACTGCGATGAATTTGTAAGTCAGGCGAAGGCATATTTTGATTTGGAAGGCAAGAGATAATTATTTACTGGCTCGCGATAACGCATGGGAAATATAAATATCTCTGAAGTGATTATATATTTTTTGGGCTAATTTCTTTCCAAGTTTGGCGTCATCCTCGGACATTTCCGCATTTGACAAATCTCCGGAAATAATTTTGTCCAAATTCTTATCAATCCTCCGAATATCTGATGCGAGCTCAATTGCCTCTTTTTGTTCGGGCGACAAATCTCCGCAAGGATGTGAAAAAGGTTCTATGGAATTTCCAAAAATATTCAAAACAGAGCCCATGCCACTAAAAAAAGCCGTCCAATTTCTTTTTCTAATTTCCGAATTTTCCAACGACAAGTTATACTCGCCCACAAATTTGTCAAATTCTTGAGTGTAGTTTTTCATGATATTTTCCACATCTCAGGCAATATAAATTTTATTGTTTCATTGACATTACCGAAATACTTAAATACAAATTGTTTATAATTTTATTATGAAAATGAAGGTGTTTTTTCTTGCATTTATACTGATATTTCTTCCATTTGCCATGGCTGTCAGCTTGAATGTTGAAAAAGCAAGTTCAAACGAAGTCATGATCAAGGAAGTCAGCGGACCCGCCGTTTTTGATTTGAAGGTAAAAAACCTCGGCGGCGGCGATAATTTTCAATTTTACAATCTTCTCGGATTCAGCATGGCTCCAAAAGGAACCGTCCAGATTGCCGGCGGAGAAACCAAAGACGTCCAACTTATGATTTATCCTAGGGAAGACTTGAATTACAATGGATTTTACACCTTTGAATATTTCATACAAGGCAGCGACGGGACAAATCAGAATGAAAAGCTCACGGTGAAAATGATTGAGTTGGGAGATGCGTTTGAAATTGGCTCCGGAGAAATATCGCCTGAAACAAACTCGCTAAAAATCTACATCGCCAACAATGTTAATTTTAATTTTGACAGGCTTGATGTGAATTTTGACTCCCCTTTCTTCAAACTTGAAAAAGAAATCGGGCTTAGCCCTTATGAGAAAAAAGAATTCATCGTTGAATTGAAAAAAGAAGATTTTGAAAAATTAACCGCAGGATTTTACACATTGACTGCAAAGATTGACTATAAGGGAAAGGGAGCTGATGTTGACGGCGTCATAAGATTCGTTGAAAAAAACATAGTCACGACCAGCACAAATGACTACGGATTTATAATCAGCACGCAGACGATAGAGAAAAAAAACGAGGGTAATGTCATAGCAGAAACGGAAGCTCTTGTAAAGAAAAACATAATTTCAAGATTGTTCACAACATTCAGTTCGGAGCCGGATTCGTTTGAAAGAAACGGGCTTTCCATTTATTATATTTGGCACAGCGATGTGAAACCAGGAGAAAGCCTTAAAGTTGTTGCAAAAACAAATTGGCTTTTCCCCCTTCTCGTAATATTTTTCATAGTTGCAACAGTCGTCTTGACGAAGCAGTATTCCAAGACAAATGTCATCCTCAGAAAAAAAGTTTCTTTTGTTCACGCCAAGGGCGGCGAATTTGCATTGAAAGTAACAATACTTGTTAACTCAAGAAACCACGTGGAGAGGGTAAATGTCACCGACAGAATTCCGCATCTTGTAAATCTCTACAATAAATTCGGCGGGGAAAGACCGACGAGGATAAATGAAAAAGCAAAACGCATAGAATGGGATTTGGGAAATATGGACAAGGGAGAAAAGAGGGTGCTTTCATATCTTATTTATTCAAAGGTTGGAGTCATGGGAAGATTTGCGCTGCCAGAAGCAACAGCAGTTTACGAGAGAGAGGGAGAAATCCACGAAGCCGAATCAAACAAGGCATTCTTCATAGCAGAACAGCGGAAAAGGGACGAATAATCAATTTTAGAAATATTTTTATACCTTAAATACCTGAGGAAATCGTGGGGGACAAGACTTCGGTTTTGCAAGTACTTCGGTACCTTCTCCCACACTCTATAATTTTTTAAGCAGGCAAATTATTTATTTTTATGGACGTGGAAAAATTACTGCTCGTTTTTATTTTAATTTCTCTTTTCGCAGTAAATTATTCCTTTCTTGACGAGAAAATTACGGGATTTTTAACCGATAATCATGTTGAGGAGATTCATGTTGACAGGATAATAGACGGGGACACGATAAAATCAGGGAATCAAAGCATAAGGCTTCTTGGGATAAACACTCCCGAAAGAGGAGAAAAATATTATCCCGAAGCAAAGAAATTTCTTGAAGAGCTGATTTTTAACAAAACAGTTTCTCTGGAATTTGGAAAAGACGAGACAGACAGATATGGGAGAACATTGGCATATATTTTTTACAACGGCGAAAATATAAATCAAAAAATTATTGAGGATGGATTCGCCAATTATTATTTTCTTGGCAACGACAAATATTATTCTTCCTTCAAAGAAAGCTGGGAAAAGTGCGTTGCCAAAAGCATAAATTTCTGTGAAAAGTCCGACGATAAATGTTCTTCGTGCATTGTTCTCAATGATTTGAATTATAAATCGCAGGAAGCGAGTTTCCAAAATAAATGCAATTTCTCGTGCGACTTGTCAAAATGGGGCATAAAGGATGAGGGGAGAAAAAAATTCGCCTTTCCAAATTTTATCCTTGATGCAAATTCCAAGTTTGTTGT
>CAYZEG010000050.1:0-4778 GCA_964477635.1 Candidatus Woesearchaeota archaeon
TCTTTTTTTATTTTCATGATTTATACAAGAAAAAAATATATATAACTTTTAGGGTATGAACATAAGCCAAAAAACAGCCCAATTCCCTTGAATTTGCGGGAATTAACGTTCATGAAGGCAAAATTTCAGATTTTCAGCCAAACTTCCAGCGTTTTTCCTTTATTAATTCTCTTAACCAAATTTCTCTTTTCCAATTCCTGAAGAACATAGCTTAATTTTGCTTTTGACATATTTGTTCTCAACCTTAATGTATTTTGCGTTATTCCGTCCTGTTCTCTTACCGCTTTGAGAACTTTTTTTTCATAATCATCAAGAGCTTTTAAAATCCATTCAAATTTTTCATCGCCAATTTTTTTATTTTTTTCATCTTCAAGCCTTTTCATGATTTTTTCATCGGTTTTATTGAAGAACAAAAGGTAAAAACCCAAGGCAAGTATGAAAGAAAAAATTCCGATTGCAAAATGCGATACTGACAAACCTCTTTCAATTGCAAAACAATCCTTGTTTTCAAAGCACCCTATTTCTTTTGATTGTTTGGACAAAGTGCCGTTGTAAAAAACAAACAATCCTCCAACTAAAACACCTATTACAATTAACAACAGTCCCAACTTTTTATTTTCCATTTTAAGTTTCAAGGTTTCAAGATTTAAAAACACTATGCTAATTTTGCAGATGGTTTCAGCAGTTTTATAAATGGAAATTTTGTAATTCAAACATGGAAAACAAGAATGTCGGATATTTGATTTTGGGAATTTCGGCTTTGATAATTGGGATAATTTTTCTTTTCAACAGCACATTAAGCGATTTTGTGACAAGCAGCTGCTCTCTCGCGCACGGAGATTTATACTCCTGTCCTATGTACAAAACAATAAATCAGCAGACTTATTTGGCATTGGGAATTGTCGGACTTTTGATTATTGTCGGGCTGGTTTTGATTTTTTCAAAACCTAATGAGAAAATAATAATCAGAAAAGTTGAAGAGAAGCATAAGAAAAAGAAAATAGATTATTCGGGATTGAAAAGCGAAGAAAAGCAGGTTTTGAAATTGGTTGAGGAAAACAGAACTATTTTTCAGGCGGACTTAATTGAGAAAACCGGATTTGGAAAAGCGAAGATGACGAGAATTCTTGACAGATTGGAAGGAAAAGGATTTGTTGAGCGGAAGAGAAGAGGAATGACTAATGTTGTTGTGATGAGGGAATGATTAATTCAATTAGCAGAACCCACCCACCCACCCAAAAATCCTAAGGAGTTTTAACCTGAATAAGCCACGATGTAACTTATTAAACGTCGCCAAAGTTTTTTCATTGTCCATCTAAACATCAGCGAAAAATCATGCCGAAGGCGGATTTGAAGCAACAAATTTTCTCGCGAAAATCGCTCGCCTACCCTCAGAACGAGTGCTAACTTGAAAACCGAAATTGCGTTTAGAATTATGCCCCGCCCACCCGCCCTGAAAACCCAAGTGCTAATATAAAACCGCCATTGTATGTTATAATAATCTACCTTAACCTTTTTTCCATTATTTTTTAACCATCAACGAAAAGTCTGGCTGAGCCGACTTTGGAGCAATTCTTAGGATAATTTAAATAATTCTTTTTCTTGAATAAATCAGAGGTGAAAACGTGAAACAAAATTTAGGAAAGCTTGACCGAGTTTTTAGGTTTGCTTTGGCTTTCTGGTGGCTTGGACCTTGGGCGCCTGTTTTTGGTTTTGTCTGGGCGAACTGGGCTGTTGCAATCATCGGATGGATTGCATTGCTGGAAAGTTTTGTCGGTTGGTGCTGGCTTCATACATTGTTTAGAATAAACAACAAGAATCAGTGACTGGTTTTTATTTTATTATTTATTTCTTTGATTTTAGACTTTGTGAGGATGATAATTCTTTGAAGAGAGAAAACACCTTTTTCAATTAACCAAAAATATTCTTAAAAAATTCTCTTATTCTCTCAAGGAAATTTTTCCCCCCCACTACTTTAAAATCTGGTTGCGGTTTATCATCTGCAGCAGCGCCGGAAACCCCTCCTTTGAAAAAATAAACTTCCCCCGTTTTAACTCCGCCAACGATAAGCGAGGCGTCATTGGAGATATAAGAAAATCTGACGTCTTTTCCAGGTTCCATTTGCTGTGTTCTGTGCTCCCATAAAATAGTTCCGCCCGTATCTCTCAGTTCAAGTTCGCCTTTTTGATTTCCGCTAAGAATATATTTCCTGTCTTGAGTAATTGCCCCACTTACTGAATCGTATCCTTTCCAAAGCACTTTTCCTTGAGAGTCAAGAAAAGCCAATTCACTTCGTGTTCCTCCGACTACAAACGACGCTTCTGGTCCTATCTCTGCCCATCTGAAACCGCCGTCGCTTTCGTATGCCCATAAATCTTTTCCGTTCTTATCAAGAAGATGCAAAAATCCCACGTGTCCCCCTGCAGCGGAAAATTTGTTTCCCGGTGTTGTCGCGATAAATCCATAAGACCATGAATGAACATATGTTCTCCATTTCTGGTTTCCATTTATGTCAAAAAGATAAACATGGTCATCGCCGCTTCCAACAAGTATGTGAGAATCATCGTCGTAAAATCTTATCGCTCTAACCTGCCCCTTCGTAAATTTTTTCCATATCTCTTTGCCATCAGACGCGTCAAGCAGATAAACATAGCCGTTTGTGTCCCCCACTGCGAGAAATTTGCCGTCATGTGAAAATTTTACTTCTTGAAAGGGAATGTCGTCCAGGAATTTTTTCCAGACAAGCTCCCCATTATTTTTGAATACCATGACTTTTTCAAACTGCTGAGTATTGGAATCTCTTGAACCTGCGCCCAAACCAACAGCAACAAGAGAACCATCGCCCGAAAGAGCTATCCCTCTAACCTCGTTAACAGTTTTTGTCTTAAGAATTTGCTCGCCTGAACTGTCAAAAATATGGAGATAACCTTCAGAATTTTCCTTCTTCACTTGAAGTCCCCCCATGCCGAAAGCAAAATACTTTCCATCATCAGATGCAACGGCTCTCCAAATTCCCTCCCAAGCGCCCGACTCTAACATGATTTCTTTAACCAAACTGTAATCACCGCTTTCTTTTGCCTTGTTCAAACTGATGTCCTTCTCCAGTTCTTCGCTTTTTGCAGTATCTATTTCTTCTGAAAAAAGTTCGTAGCCTTTTGCCTGAACAATCATGAGATATTTGAGTGCCGGCAAGTCCGAACTATAATCTCCCTGCGGACTTGCTCTTGATCTGCCTTCAAATCTTTTATACTTAAAGAAAATTTCCGCATCTGCAATTGGCTGTCCATTTTGCGTGTCAAGAATTTTTCCAAAAACTCTTGTTTCCTTTTCCAGCGTTGGATTTTTTACTATCGTTTTAATTATAATCTGTTTGTCTTCAACTTTTCCCTCAAACTCCTTTGCCGGACGAATGGTAAATGTTCTATCATAGCTGATTTCGCCCTGACCTGAAGGAACTTTTGGCGGCACCTCAAATCCTGCCAAAAGTTGTGTTTCTCCCGGATTGAGATATATGTTTGGTGGTTGTGGATGAAAGCCAACTGCAACATTCGGGTCAATCGGATTCTGTTCTGGTTGAACTTCGTAATACAATTGCAAATAAGAATCGCCAGTGTTTTTAACAGTGCATTTATACTTCACTTCTCCGTCAAAATTTTCATTAGCAGTCACAGGAGTTTCACAGCTAAAATCAAAACTATCGGCTGCATAGACGAAACCAACTTGAAAAATAAAAACAGCGGAAACAAAAACCAAAAGAATTAACTTAAAATTTATAATATTCCACCCCATACCATCAACTTAGCCGTTTTATTTTATAAAGTTTTTCATCTTCTCTTTTATGAAAATTAAAACGCCCCAAGCCGAGAACCAAAATTTTATTTACTTATTTGGAAAACATTGCTTGCAAAAAGTATAACCTTGAGCTTCCGTGAGATACGAGCAACTTGGGATGGATTCAAATGTTGAGCAGTCCGGCTGTTATCCCGATGTAGAAGACATGCTTGACCACGTGCTTCTATAATTTTCAAAATCCGAATAAAATTTATCCATCGAGATTCCGAATGCGTTTTGAAATGCAGTTTTCGCGTCCTGTCCTTTGCCTATGTTAGCGCAGAAATCGTCAAGCGTTTTTATATCTCTATCTTTCATCAAATAATCAATTGCCATGTTGAAAAGAAAATAAGTCGGAGAAGACGCAGTGAGTTTAACACTTTCTGACTTTTCAAAAGACTGCAACGAACCATTTACTTGCATTGCTGGAGTAAGAATTAATTGAGGAATAGTCGCTTTTGGAAGCTGACCAGCATCTATCGTTGCCATGTATGATAACCATTCAGCCTCTCCCTCTATAAACCATTTTGTGGCAGCAGGATTTTCTGCATCAACTCTGCCACACCCATTTTGGAATTGATAAACATGCACGTATTCATGCGCTACAAGACGAGGACGCCATTCTCCCCCAACATCCTTGTTTGACTGAATCTGTCGCTGCCAACCAAAATTTCCCGTTTCTATCAGAATTATCGCAGTTCCGCTCTCGGTTTTGATTTGTGCTCCACCATTTGAGTCACTTGGAGTAGTACTGACTTGCAATTCGGACGGCTTGTCTGTACTTTTACCGAACCATTTTTGCAAATAGAAATCCATTGTTGATATTCCTTCAATGGCAAAGTTCTTATCTTCAGTTGTTACATCACTTGCAAAATCTCCCTTGACAAGTGACGGCAATGTATCAAATGTTTGTTTTTGCGCAGAAGTGTCAGTTGTCTGCGAACTGC
>CAYZEG010000051.1:0-702 GCA_964477635.1 Candidatus Woesearchaeota archaeon
GGATTTTTCAAACGCGGAATTTGGGTTACAACGAGAGCTGGAAAAATCGGGGCAAAGAAAAAATATGCCTTGCTTGGAAATGACGGAAAAGTCAAGATAAGGGGGTTTGAAACTGTGAGAAGAGATTGGTGCCCCCTGGCGAGAAAGATGCAGGATAAGGTATTGAGAATGATTCTTTCCAGCGGCAACGAAAAGGAATCTTTGGAATACGTAAAGGAAACGATAAAAAAATTGAATAAGAGAAAAATTGAGAAATCCGAGCTGATAATAAGGACGCAATTAAAAAAAGCCATATTGGAATATAAATCCATTTCTCCACATGTAATTGCCGCGAAGAAAATGGAGGAAATGAAAATTCCCGTGAGCGAGGGAAACATAATAGAATATTACATTGCGGAAACAAAAGAGAAGACAAAGCTTGTGCGTGAAAAAGTCAAGCTTCCCGAAGAGGAAGGGGAATACAACATTGAATATTATTTAGAGCATCAGGTTCTTCCGGCGGTTGAAAACATCTTTCAAGTTTTTGGCGTTGAGACAAAAGATATAATTGACGAACACGGAAAGAAACAAGGGAAACTCAGCAAGTGGATGTGATTAACCAATTCCCCGATATCTTAAATCTTCGGGTTTTTTCTTTCCGATAAACCCAAAAATTCTTCCGAAAAAAATCCAAACCAACCCAACTCCTATTAATATCATGGA
>CAYZEG010000051.1:712-4315 GCA_964477635.1 Candidatus Woesearchaeota archaeon
TTTTTTATTGGAAAACCATCCAATAACTAGTCCAAGCCCCGCCAGAAAAAATCCGGACGCCATTGTCGCGCCGGATTCGTAGAATGCTCCAATCAAGGCAAGAAAAACCAGAAGCATTCCTGAGAACAAAAACACCAGCCCAGTTCCTTTTCTTATTCCATACACGAATCCGCCCCCGGTGTTTTTAAAAATTAGGAAAATCCATATTCCAATGAACAGCAGCGGCCAGAGGGTTTCCAAAAATCCCGTCGGCAGAAAGAAGAAGGTTCCGTAAAACAAATTTGTGTATTCGAATCCACTTCTATTAACTCCCCAAATGACCAACAACGCAACTGCGAAAGATATCCCTCCAGCGACGGCTTTATTTCCCTTAAAGAATTTTTCAAGAGAATAATTTACCAAGAGAAATACTATGAGAAATATTCCTCCAAGAACAAGAGTTGAATCGTCAACACTGTTTAGCATGTTCCCTATTGAGGCGGTTCCGTAAAACTGCGCGCTTGCCAATCCAATGAACAGAACAGAAAACAAAAACAACGACAATCCCTTTTTATCCATTTTTAAAATAATGAACAAGTTTTTATAAAGGTTGTTGTATTTTTGTCAATATGAGTGTCGGCGTCGGCATGGATATTTTTGGGGGCGTTGCGGTTGTAAAATTCTCAAAAAATTCTTCCAAGAAAGAGAAGTTAATTGCTGCGAAAGAAATTTTAAAGAAGCATAAGAGCATCAAAACAATTCTTGAGAAAATCGGGAAATTCAGGGGAAGGCTTAGAAAACAGGAAACGAAGCATCTTTTGGGAGAAAAAACAAAGGAAGTTTTGTACAAAGAAAACGGATGCGTTTTCAGGTTAAATGTGGACAAAACTTATTTTTCTCCGAGATTGAGCAATGAAAGAAAGGAGGTTGCCGGTTTTGTTAAAAAAGACGATGATGTTTTAGTCATGTTTGCCGGCGTTGCCCCGTATTCAATTGTCATAGCGAAAAAGTCAAAGGCAAAAAAAGTAGTTTCCGTCGAGATTAACAAAGAAGCGAGTAAATATGCGAGGCAAAATGTCGTGTTAAACAACTTGCAGAAAAAAATTGAAGTTGTTCAGGGAGATGTCAAAAGAATCGCCAAAGAATTTGCAATTCAAAAAAGAAAATTTGATGTCATTGTCATGCCGCGCCCGCAATTGAATTACAGCTTTTTGCATGAGGCTTTTATCCTGTCAAAAGCCGGAACAAGAATTTTCTATTATGATTTTTGCGGAATTGGCGAGATGAAAAAGATTATTGAAAAGGTGGAAAATGAAGCCAAAGACGACGGCAAAAGAGTGAAGATATTGCGGGCTAAAATTGCCGGAGAGGTTGCGCCTTACAGGGTTAGGTTAAGGATTGATTTTGTTGTTTTATGATTTTCTTATTCAGATTACATTATGCATATTTGCAGAATATATTCCTTGACTGCTTCCAAATTTTTGTAATCTCCACTAAGAATCAGTTTTTCCAATCTATTTAAATTTTCTTCTTGTAATCATCACAATCCGCGTATCTGTAAAACATATTCCCCCACAATATATATACTATTAGGGGGATCTTCACATAACAATTCTAATGGCTTGCGTTTTCCTAAATTTTTATCTAATTTGCTAAAATCTCTTTCTGCGGTTAACCATCTCTTTGCATCTTTGTAGCTCCCGTAAAGTCCCTTTAATCCCAACTAATCCCAATAAATTCTACAGTCCTATCCTGAATTTCTTTAGGCCATTTTTCATCGGAATTTAATGAAATCACATAATCCTCTGCAGAATTATATCCTAAAATTTTGGAGATGTCTTTATCATCAATTTCTAATTTCATTCCCAACGCTTTTACTACTTCTTTGACGCCTTCTATATTTTCATTAGCTGAATCGTCTTTATAATTTTTTCTCCACACTGATTGCTGTCGGAGCTTCGCCGCCGTGCCACGAGAATCTCGGCTTGACCCTTATCGGATAAATTCTTTCCGAATTGTCATCAAGAACTATTGCGCTTCCCTTTAAATTTGGAAGATTGTCCATGTATTTTTTTATTCCTTCAAGAAGATAACTTTGCATTATGTAATTGAGGGCCTCAATATCCGGCTGGCTTGTCACTCTGTGGGCAATTACTATGTCTGATTGAGTCATAACATCCCTGTGAATTTGCCCGGGCTGCTGCGTTGCAAGAACGACGGAAATTCCCGGCTGCCTTCCTTCCCTTAAAAGCTGAATCAATGAATCTGTGGCGGAGGTTTTTTCTCCAAGAGGAAGAAACTCATGCGCTTCGTCTATGAAAATCCAGACGAGGGGATTTTCTTTTCTGCCTTCAATTGACATGTAATCCCAGCTTTTTGAAACAGATTCAATCTCTTCTTTTTTTCTGGACTCCATCCTTTGATTGAATATTTTTCTGCATATTATGCTTATTACCAAGGCGCGGACGTTGAAAGAACCTATTGAATTGTAAACGCTTAAATCAAGAACAGAAGTCATTCCTCCTGAAATTAAATTCTTCACTTGTATTGAATCATCTCCTTTTCTTGCGAAGACGCCCCAAGTTTCCGCCGCCTCAAACAGGCTGACAGCGGCGTTTTTTGTCTCGCTTGAAATTTTTTCGTCCGCTTCCAAATCGCGGATAATTTCTTTTATTCCAAATCCCTCTGTTTTTTTCAGGCGCGTTATGACTCTTTCCATTGCAACAGCAACGGGGTTTGTCATGCCCAATCCGAATGTGATTATCCAATCTTCAGGCGTCAATTCTGAAACGTCAAGCGCGAATTTTTCATCAATCGGAATTCCCTTGTCAAGATAATCGTCGTAAAATCCATACGGGACGAAAATTTTCACGGGAAGAACTTTTGATTTTAATTCCCATTCCTGCAAAAGCTCCTTGTCTTTTTCGTTTGGAAATTTCATTGTCCAATAAATTCCCATCGTGTCAAAAATCAGAGATGCAATGTTTTCATTTATTCCCTTCGGGAGATTTGCAAGCTCTTCAGTCAAAACCCCAAGAGTATAACTTTTTCCGCTTCCTCTCTTTCCAGCGACGAGAATGACGTGACTTCTTGCAACGTCCATTAAAATCTTGTTGCTCAACGAGGTTTGCTGTCCCATTTTCACATAACCTTTCCCGAGAAAAATCAGCCCTTCATTTCCGAAAAGTTTTTTGTCGGAAGAATTTCTTCCGATTGTTATTTCATATGCCATGCGAGGACACCTGCGGTTTCCTTCGCTTAACCTTCCCTTTAAAGAAAATCGCAACCTCCATAAATATCAAAAGAAGAAAGGGATTTTAATTGTTTTGATGTTTGATTAAATTTGCCTTTCTTATCATTGAAAAAATATTTCCATCCCAATAATTTGTCCAATCAGTCCCGACGGCGTCGTTTATCAAACTAGCATGGTGTTTTGGAAGACAACCTGTTATATCTTTTCCTGACAGAAGAGAATTGAGTCTATCTACAAAAATTCCTCTGCTTTCTTGGTTTAAAAATTTCGGCGGAAAATCACACATAAATGCCCCTTCCATGTCATAAAGATTTTGATATCTAATTAGAACAACCGGCTCGGAAACTACAAGAATTTCCCTGTCTTTTTGA
>CAYZEG010000052.1:0-4093 GCA_964477635.1 Candidatus Woesearchaeota archaeon
TGAAAATTTCCCGGCAGTTTTAATAAATGAGAAGGTTGTTTTGCATGAGCCGAAAACTTCAAAAGAGATTGGGAATTATCTGAATTAGGGTGTTATTAATTAATCGGTTTATTGAGAAATTTGTCTCCGAAAAAAAGCAATTGATATTTTTTACCACACAAAATATTAAAAACACCCCCATTTTGCTTCTATTATGCCTTCGTGCTTTAAATGCGGCGTTGATGAATCAAGAGCGATACTTTTTGATGCCATTTCCTCCAAGGGAATTGTGAAAATTTGCAGAAAATGCTCCATCATAGAAGGGCTTCCAATAATAAAAAAGAACACCGAGCAAGAGGACGACGAGAAGAGAAAAGTTGCGGAAAATTTTGCCAGAAATCAGACGATGGAATCCCGAAGATTTGGAAGACCTCCGCCGAGAAATGACGATTTGGCGTTGAGGAATCTCGTTGATTCAAACTTTAGGAAAAATTTAACCGAGGATGTTGAATTTAAAAAAACTCTGATAGATAACTTTCATTGGGCTTTGATGAGGGCAAGAAGAGGGAAAAAAATGACGCAGGAACAACTTGCGGTTGCATTAAGGGAGCCGGTTATAGCGATAAACACCCTTGAAAGAGGGATTGTTCCTGAGAAGAGCAAAGAATTGATAATGAAAATTGAAAACTTTCTTTTTGTAAAATTGAGGAAGCCGGTTTCAATTGTTGATGAAAAGAAAACGAAAATAGATTTCAGAACTCCGGGAAATGTGAAGATTGCAGATTTGAGAGACATGAAGGAAGAGCATAAAGACCAAATTTCCGAAGAGTCGCTTGACGATGAACTTTATGATTTATCCAAAGATGAGATGGATGAGTTGAAAAGGGATAAGGTTTAATTTAAATTTGCCTTTGTTTTTTCAATAAACGCCTTAAATGATTCATATTGCTTTTTTAAAGAACCTTCAGTCTGATGCTGTATTGACATTCTGTTGTCGTACATGATGCTTCCTTTTATATCTTGTAAATTTATGCTTTTTCTCAATTCAACATGCGGAAATTCGTGCGGGGGCAGCTTGCAACCGGAGCACGAGTCATAATGAACATTGAGCATAGTTTCATTTTCTTTTATCAAGAAAAAAAGCAAATGATAATCATCATCTATTGGAAGATATATTGGAGACATTTTTCTTTGAGCTATCAAATCCTCATTTAAAAGCATGAAACTGGAACTAATCAATTTTGTAAATGGCTTAAATCCCCCAGATAAATTATTTGAATATTCTTCCACTTTGTTTTTTTCCAGACTAAACCCATCAACAATCTCATGAAACAATAAGAGCCTTGAATGTTCCGCCAATTCTCTGTCGTTTCTTTTTGCCCTTTCAATAAATCGGATTTTTTCCATGCATTGCTCTAAATTTAAAGTCATTTTTTATCAGGCTAAAAGATTTATAATTACTTATAAATATTTCTGTCGGAAATCTCATTTTCAACCGAAGAGTTTTTAAACTATCTCCGAGAAATTTCATAATGGAATTCAATGTTTTAAAAAGCTCAAAAGATGAATTGGAAATGGAGTCTGACAGCCTCACAGTTGTTGAAATTTTAAGGGTTTATTTAAACAAGGATTCCTCCGTGCATTTTGCGGCTTGGAAAAGGGAGCATCCGACAAAGAATCCCATTCTCGTTGTCAGAACAAAAGGAAAAACCGCCAAGAAAGCGGTGAACGACGCGGTTAATGCAATAACTAAGGATTTGGACAAGATTGAAGACGATTTTAGGAAGATGAAATAAATGGATAATGAAATGGAATTTTTTGTCCCTGAGGGAAATTATGAGGAGATTAAAAAGTTAATTCGCAGCTGCAAGTCTTTAAGATTCAAGTATAATCCTCGCCAGCTAAATGGGAGATACCAGATTTCAATTTCAGGAAGCGTTGAGGATTTTAATATTATTGACGGTTATATGGCTTTGCTAGAAAAGCCAAAAGTTGAAAAAAAGAAAGGGCTTCTGGAAAGAATTTCCAGCGCTTTTGGATTGGGTTAATCTTCCTTATTTACAATAATCTTTTTATATGTTCATTTTTATCTTCTTAAATGTCGGATGCATTGTCTGAAATTGCGAGAGACCAAGACAGAGAAAATGAACTGCAAAATTTTTATTTGGCTTTAACAGATTATCTTGAGAACCCTTCTGATGGAAAACTTGCAGACGTTAAAAAATCAGCTGAAAACACCGATTCTGTAGGGGGTGGCTATTTGGGTGGGGGAAGAACTAACATTTTAAAGAATCTTGAAAGGAAGATGGGGGAACTGTCAAATGGGGATAAAACTGCCTGGGCAAAACTTCTTATTGGAGCTTATGCAAGAAGATATGAAGGGGAATTCCATGAGGGAGAAATTTATTCAAGATTAAAAAAACTTTCGCCCTATGCGGATAAAATTCTGCTTCATGTTGATTATGGGATAGGATTTTCAAATATTAAAAGAACGATGGAATTTCAAGAAGCAGTTGATGACAAAATAAAATCTTCTGGAATGAAAGTCCTTGACGCAGACCAGTATCTTCTTGCGTTTGATAAAAATGATTTTGAAAAATTTATCGGAAGGGCTTCCGTCGACTGGGTTCATTGCGGCATTAATGGTGTTTGTGGTCCAAGAAAATCTAAAGAAAGATGATACAACAATCCTTATTAATTGCATGAAGTTTTTTTGTTTATGGAAAAGGAAGAGAGAATTTCCGCAGGAAGCTATGATTTGAACAAATGGCTTTCCGGAGGCTACGAAACTGATGTCGTGACAATGATTGCAGGTCCTCCAGGGAGCGGAAAAACAAATTTTACAATTCTTGCAACTTGCAGTCAGGCAAAAAAAGGAAACAAGGTTATTTTTGTCGATACCGAGGGAGGATTCAGCGTTGAAAGAGTCAGGCAAATAGCGGAAGAAGATTCTGAAAATATTTTGAAAAATATTTTTCTTCTGAATCCGACGAATTTTGACGAGCAGAAAAAATGCTTTTCACAGCTTTTAAGCCAGGTGAAAAAAGAACACATTGGATTGATTGTAATTGACGGAATGGTCACTCTTTACAGATTGGAGATGGGCGAGGCGAAGGGGGACGAGGAAAAAATTAGAAATTTAAATTGGAAAATGGCCGAACAGATGCGAGCCCTTTCGGAAATTTCAAGAAAGCAGAAAATTCCAGTCATAATCACAAATCAAGTTTACGGAGAATTTTTGTCTGACGAGGATTTGAGGAAGGGGGTGAAGAAGCAATTTCATCTTGTCGGGGGCGATTTGCTAAAATACTGGAGCAAATGCATAATTGAACTTCAATCCGAGGGCAACAGAAAAAAAGCGATTTTGCTTAAGCACAGAAGCCTGCCAGAGAAAGAAATGAGCTTTGAAATAAAAGACAAAGGCATTTTTAAAAGAGGTTGGATATAAATTAAGGAGGAAAAATTTCATGACGGAAAGCATAAAATTTGAGGTGATAAAAAAGCTGGTTGAAACAAATTTCAAGACGAAAAATATTTCGGACATTTCAAAATTCAACAGCAATTCTCCGCCGAGCGTTTTCATAGGAAGCAAATTAAAATATCCTTTAATGAATGTCGGAATTCTTTCGCCATTGGAACGGGATGAGAATGCATGGATTTACGATGCGGAAAAATATTGGGCTGAAAATAATTTCAGCATAAGCGACATCATCCATATAAGAGAAAGCCTGCTGAATTCAAGATTTCAATCAAAGGCTTCCGATTCAAAGTCAAACAATAAATTTGTGCAAATTGCCCAGGAAATTGCGGTTGCATACAAGCCGGTTGACATAGAAATTGAATTGAAAAATCGCTTGAATTTGGAAAAGCAAAAAGACAGAATAACAATGCCTCATGGGATGACTGCGCGGCTTGACAAAGCGAAGATAACTGGAAATGTGAAAATTCACAGAAAAGTTGACAAGGCAATAAATGACGATATAAAATCCAGCGAGGGAATTTCCTATCTTTACGGCAAGGGATTTGACGAATATACATTAAGCAAAATTTTGAGCGTCGGCGTTCTTGGATTAAAAACGCAAAAAAGGCTTGTTCCGACGAGATGGAGCATAAC
>CAYZEG010000053.1:0-3734 GCA_964477635.1 Candidatus Woesearchaeota archaeon
CCATAAAAAGGGGGCGTGTTTCTTCAATAATCTCAGTCATCCTAGGCTGTTCAATCTCGGGCTTTTTCATTTCCGCCTGCGCCTGTTCAAGCGCAAGCATGACATCCGTTCGCGAATAGCCCTGTTTTATCAAAGCCCATTTCAGAGAATCAGGGTTGTATCCTTTCGCCAAATTTGATTTCAAATATTCAAGAAGCTTTTTCCGCCTCATGTTTTCCCTGTCCGTCATAAGTTAGGAAGAAAGAACTGGTTTAAAAATATAACTATGATTTTTTACATATTATTCCTGCTTGACGAAAAATCCCTGGACGTCTTTTCCACGATAGAGTTCCAAGATTATTATGACATATGCAAGTATCAGCGGGCCTATGATAAACCCGAGGATTCCGAAGAAGAAAAATCCGCCAATCATGCCCATGAGAGAAATCAACGGATGCAACTTTGCGCGCTTTGAGATGAATAATGGCCTGAGGAAATTGTCAATCACCGCGGATATCAGGCCAAAAAGTGTAACCCCTACTGCCGCCGAACTGCTTCCACTAACCAGAAGGAAAATCACAACGGGAATCCATACTATTGAAGGTCCAACCATTGGAATTATTCCGGCGACAATTGCAAGCGAAGTGAGGAAAATTGTGTTGGGAACCTGGAATATCATAAAGCCGATGCCTGCAATCAAACCTTGAATCAAACCTATGACTATCTGCCCATAAACAACCGAGAGCGTTATGTCTGTTGACGATTGGAACAATCTTTTTTCAACATCTTTTGAGAAAGGCATCAGGCTTCTGAAATAATCAAGAATTTCCTCCTTGTCTTTCAAAACAAAAAAGAACGTCGCAAAAACGACGATAAGCTGAAGCAAGATTGTCGGGAAATTCAAAATCCATTGTGAAAGAGACTCCATCAATTTTGTCAGGGAATTAGTTATGAAAGATCCAAGAATTGAATGAAATTGAGAATAATACTGCTCCGATGCGATTGTTGGAAATGCATTGGTAAGAAGCTGCGTGAAATCAATTTTCTGCGCGGCTACAAAAATTTCAAAAGCCTGTTTTATAAAAATGGGAGTTAAAAGCCATAATGGCAGAACAATCAGCAAAATTATAAAAATGCATGTCAGCGTCAATGCCAGCCACTTGAATTTTAATTTGCCAAGAAGCCAGTCATAAGGCGGAGTAAAAACAATCGCAAGAATTATCCCCATGATTATTGAAAGCAATATCGGCTTCAAAACCAAAAAAGACAAAACCAGAAGAATCGCAAGAATCACTGTTGTCATAATTTTCTTGAAATATTCGCTGTCAATCATAATTGATGCCATTTTCCAAATAATGCAAAGAAATTTATAAAGTTATGCAAGAGTTTGAACGAAATTAAGTGATGATGCTCGCTGTCGCCCTATTCCAGGTTGTTACAACGGCTGTTTTTATATTGACAATTTGTTCTGCGAGACGGAGAAGACAAACTTTAAAAGTAATTTTTCACAACATCAATCATGACGAATTTCATAAAGAAATTATTTGACAAAAAGAGCGACAACCTCGTTCATCTGCAATTTCAAAAATTCTCAAGGGGCGAATTTAGAAATAGGGCGGAAATTGCCGCAAAAAATTCAAGCGGAAAATATTCAATTTACGCGACGGCGGATTTTGCAAATGGTTTAGTAAGGGACATGGCGGAAAAGCTGGGAGACGGAAAAACAGAAGTCACAGGAGCAGTAATTTCCACTTCAGACATGACGGGAAAAATCAGTTACAAAAGCAAAAAGCAATTTCAAGGCGTGAAGAATTATGCAATCCAGGGGGAAATGTCGGGACGTGAAATAATGAAATTGCTTGACGAATTTCCAAAAACAT
The DNA here is from genome assembly GCA_964477635.1 of Candidatus Woesearchaeota archaeon. Taxonomy (GTDB): domain Archaea; phylum Nanobdellota; class Nanobdellia; order Pacearchaeales; family GW2011-AR1; genus JACQLK01. The sequence continues at coordinate 1,860 of CAYZEG010000053.1, forward strand.
TTTTCGCCTTGTCTTTCAAAACCGCAGATTCTGAAATAAAAATAAAGCCCAAGGCGCCGAAATCCGCCAAATCTTCTCCGCCAAAAGAGGGCGAGCAAAAAAAGAAGCCCGATTTTTGCAAATTAACGACGACGGACAAGAAAATGGCGTCGGAGTTTGTGTTTGAGAAACATGATTTCAAAGCAGCGGAAATAACGCACACTTATTTCATTGAAAGCATAAAAGTTCCCGAGCATCTGAAGAACGAAAAAGATTTTGCCAAAGTCCGCGAGGAATCTTTGAGGGTTGGAAGAATTGTCAGGGAAGCGACGATTGACGGGGAGAAAAGAAAGGAAGAAGTGGAGTTTGAAGCTTAAATTTAAATATTATACTTCCAAGATTAAAATATGAAAAAGAGTGGAATGATTATTGCAGGAATTATTTTAGCAATAGTATTATTTTCCGCTTTTTATTTTTTAAAACCATCGCAGGTTAGCAATCCCATTTCAGATATTGGTCTGAAAGAAAATATTATCGGTGAGAATGAAGAAAATGTTCTGGCATGGATTGACAAGGGATCAGTAATTCCAGGAACATACGCAGATGCAGATATTGTCGACATTGGTGATGGAAGTTACAGAATATATTATTCCCTTATACCTGAAGCTGTGGGATTCAATGGGCAGGTTTATTCTGCGATTTCTTCCGATGGAATAAATTGGGAAATTGAATCTGGGACAAGAAAAGAGCAAACGATTTTTCCGTCGGTGATAAAACTTCCAGATGGAAAGTATAGGATGTATTTTCAGAATTCTGACGTGATAAAGAGTGCGATTTCTTCCGACGGGCTGACATGGCAAGATGAATCTGGAATAAGAATGAATGTTGAAAATAATATAGGATTAACTTTCAGAAATGTTTTGGCTCCTACGATTATGAAAATTGGGGGCGAATATGTAATGGTATATGCTGGCGCAATAGAAGAAAAATATTCGGGGGAAATGGTTCCAAACAGTGAAACCCATGTCTTGCTATGGGCAACTTCGCAGGACGGATTGACTTTTGAGAAAAAAGGTATGGCTGTTGACAGCAGAAACTCCGTATTTAAAGGATGGCTTGACGGACCTGAATTCATAGATTGGGATGGCGAAACAAGACTTTATTTCTGGTCTTATTTTGGAATTTATCATGTTATTTTTGAGAATAATGCATTCTCTGACGAAGAATTGGATTTCACGACTTCGGAAGATACAAATCAATTTCCATTGAATCCTCCTGCGGACCCGACGATGACTAAGGTAAACGAGAAGAAATTCATGTATTACGGCGGTGCGCAAGAAACTGGAATTAATTATGCAGTTTGGGAATAGTTTAATTCAATAATAAATTCTGTTTACTCAGCATAAGTTTACACTATCTTCTCGCAACTCTTCCCCGATAACCCCTATCAACAACATCTTCCGGAAAAAGTGGATATTCTTTTTGTGCGATTTTTTCCTTCGGAGTTCTTACGTGAGGCAAATCATATCTCTGACAAAGTCTTCTCAAACTGCCGTCAGTGTATCCAGTCTTTTCTATCATGTCATCAATATTTCCTTTTGTTCTTCTATGAAGTAATCTAAATGCATCTTCAGTAAAACCATGATGATTTCCGCCGCGAGGGTTCTTAGGAAAACCCGCTCCGCCCCAATAATTAGAAACAGTCATTCTTGAAATCTTTTGATTAAATTCTTCTTCAAACATTTTCATTGCTCTGGGAATATTATTTCTCGTCAGCTCGTGAAGCTTGAACAAATAGATTCTTTGTTCTACGTTTAACATGCAGAAAAGCAATATTTTCCGTATAAAAACCTTTTTAAACGTCAATCGGATTTCTTTTATCATGATACCGGACAA
>CAYZEG010000053.1:3744-4081 GCA_964477635.1 Candidatus Woesearchaeota archaeon
ATAAAAACCTTTTTAAACGTGCTTTCTCTTTGATTTTGATTCCAGGGAAAGCTAAAATGAAGACAGCATCACAAATAAGAAATGCCAAGCAAAAAATCACCAAGACATGGAAGTTTGCAGTTCTGGCCCAAAGTAAGGGCCAAAAAGTTTCTGCCTAGAGTCAACTGGAATGCGATTAGTTCTGGAAAAAATTTGAAAGGTTTCATTTGCTACAAAGCTGGAATGACTTCTCTTACAATTTTAGACAGCACTCCAAATTCTATGACTAAGGGAAAGAAAATAATGGTTCCCGTGACAATAATCGAATGCCCTCCTTTGAAAATTTATTCAATAAGAC
>CAYZEG010000054.1:0-4055 GCA_964477635.1 Candidatus Woesearchaeota archaeon
AGTTTCAAATTTCCAATATCTCCTTCCATTTTGTAAGTATGGGGATGAACAACATTTACTAAATTTTTCATAAAATCACTGCAAAAAAGGATTATATAAATTTATCACAAGAATATTTTTATATGGAGAAGAATTGCAATTTTTATGGGAAAGGGTGAATTCATTTGGATGGACGGCGAGATGGTTTCTTGGGACGATGAAAGGGCCAAGGTTCATGTTTCTAACTCCTCTTTAAATTATGGCACCGCTGTTTTTGAGGGAATAAGATTTTATGAGACGCCGGGAAATAGAAATGGGGAATCCGCCATTTTCAGGCTTGAAGACCATGTGAATAGATTGTTTTATTCCGCTTCAGCCATTGGAAATGATATTGCGAAATATTCAAAAAAAGAAGTGTGCGATGCGGTTGTTGAAACTGTGAGGGTCAATAAATTAAAGGAGGGATACATAAGGCCTTTGGTTTTCTTTGACGGGGGAATAGGAATTGGTTTTGAAAATAAAGGCGCAAAAATTGCAATTATAACCTTGCCATTTCGCAGATATTTTGAAGGAGATGGCATTAGGGTTTACATCCCGTCAATTAGAAAGACGCATCCGTGCACAACGGATATGAACGCGAAAATTTCTGGAAATTATCAAAATTCCGTTCTTGCATATTTGGAAACCAAGAGAAAAGGCTATGACGAATGCCTGCTGCTTGACTGCAAAGCTGAAGTTTCGGAAGGGGCTGGAGAAAATATTTTTTTTGTAAAAAATAAGAAACTGATAACGCCGAAACTGGGGAACATTCTTCCAGGAATAACCCGGGAAAGCATTTTAAAATTGGGAAAAGACAACGAATTTGAAATCGAGGAGAGGGTTGTCAATCCGCCGGAAATTTTTGAAATGGATGAGGCATTTTTTTGCGGGACTATGGCGGAAGTGATTCCAATAAATGAAATAGCCAACAATACCATAAAAATATTCAAAACGCATAAAGTAACAAATCAAATCAAGGACATTTACATGAACACTGTGAGGGGTAAAAATGGCCATTTGGAATGGCTGACTTTTGTTTAATTATTTACTCTTGGCAATTTTTGTTCCACGCAACCAACCCCGCCCACCCGCCCTGCAGAACGGAGTTTTAATGCGAAAACTGCCGTTGGGATTTCTTATTATAAATTTTTTGAAAATTGGCGGAAAAATCCGGCGAAGCCGATTTTGGAGCAATCAATGAGCGAGCGAAGGTTTATCAAAAAATTACTGATTTTCCGCCAATCCCTTCCGACATGTTTTGTAAAAAACTGACGCAGGGACTATTGGTTTTCAGCAAGTCCCTTCCGCGTCCTGATTTTTCTTATGACATCTGCTTGAAGGCTTTGAGGTATCCTTTCAAACAACTGGTCAACCAAGGAAGAAACTCCTCTGCCTTCAGTCGCCGAACGCAAATCTGAGCTCCATCCTATCATTTCAGCGACGGGCAGTTTGACTTTGATGTGAGCCATTCCGCCCTCATGCGTCATGTCAAGAAGCTGCCCCCTCTTTCCGCCGACGAGCTTTGTTATCGCCCCCATGAAGGCTTCCGGAACTTCAATCAAATGAATTTGCATCGGTTCAAGCAATGCTGCTCCGCCCGACGCCATGGCTGCTTTCATCGCTTCCCTGACTGCGGGATAAACCTGCGCCGGTCCTCTGTGAATTGCGTCTTCGTGCAGCTTTATGTCAATGAGGGAAACTTTCATCTTCATGCAAGGCTCCCTGGCCAGCGGCCCCTGGTCTATGACCATTTCAAAAGCGTCAAGAACCATTTCAATAACTTCTCCAATATGAACTTCTCCTTTTGTTTCATCCATGAAAATATTTCCCTTGTAAACATCCTTGAGGCTTCTTACTTCGTCCCCGCTCCAGCCAAGTTCCATAAGTTTCTTCGCCATTTCCTCGTTTCTTTTTTTCAATCTTCCCTCATGGATTTCTCCCATGTCAATCGCGCCGGATATCTGTTCGTCCAATGGCTCAACTTTCAAGAAGAAGCTATTGTGCTTGTTTGGGCTTCTTCCTTCTTCTTCGCCGGATTCTTTTGTCACAGCCTCCCTGTAAACAACAATCGGCTGCCCTGTTTTAATTTCAAGACCCTTTTCGCTTTTTATTCTTCCCTCAATAATTTCGAGATGCAACTCGCCCATTCCGGAAATTAAAGATTCTCCCGTTTGCTCGTTGATTTCAATTTTTATTGACGGATCTTCTTTTGCGACTTTTCTCAAAACTTCAATCAGCTTGGGCAAGTCAATTGTTTTTACAACTTCAATGGATTTTGTTATGACTGGCTGGAACAAGTGCTTTATTTCTTCAAAGGCTGTTTGAGGTTTTATTGTGATTGTTTCACCGACGTCAACATTCAATCCTGAAATGGCGAGAACATTTCCCGCCGGAACTGAATCCAGTTGCTCCGGTTTTATTCCATTGTAAACTAAAACCTGCTGAATCCTCGAGTATTTTTTGGCGTTGTTGCAATAAACCTCCATTCCGTTTGTTATTGTTCCGGAATACAATCTTCCGGCGGAAATTTCTTTCCCAGAACGGGGATCAATTACAATTCTTGTTATGACAAATGCAACTTCGCCCTTGCTGTTGCAGTCAAGCAAATCTTTTCCGAATTCGCTGTCCAAATCTCCCTTCCAGATTTTTGAGATTCTGTATTTTTGTGCTTCAATTGGATTCGGCAAATGCTTTACCGCCATGTCAAGAATAACCTCGTTCAACGGCGCTTTTTCCCAAAACCATTTTTCCCTTTCCTCGTCGGACATTTCATAAGCTTTGTAAATGTCCCTGAAGCTGATCCCCTTTTTCTGCATGAAAGGAACGGACAAAGCCCAGTTTTCCCTCGCACTTCCAAATGCTACGCTTCCGTCCATGACATTGACTTTCCATTTATTTTTGAATTCCGACTCGGCAATTTGTTCTATTAAAAGATTGAAGTCATTGATTAATTTTGCAAATCTTTGCTGCATCGCTTCGGGAGTGAGTTTGACTTCCCTGATTAATCTGTCAACTTTGTTGATAAACAAAACCGGTTTTACCCTTTCCCTCAATGCTTGCCTCAAAACCGTTTCGGTCTGCGGCATTATTCCCTCAACAGCGCAAATCAAAACGAATGTTCCGTCGATGGCTCTCATCGCTCTTGTAACGTTTCCGCCGAAGTCAACGTGTCCCGGCGTGTCAATCAAATTAATCAAATATTCTGTTCCCTGATATTCGTGAGCCATTGAAACATTGGCGGCGTCGACAGTCATCAATCTTTCCTGCTCATCAGTGTGCTGCCATGTCGCCATGCCCTCGTCCAAATCTCCCGCGGATTTCGCAGCCATCATTCCCGCCGCTGCGAGAAGATTATCTGTAAAAGCGGTTTTTCCGTGATGAATATGCGCGCTTGTTGCGACATTTCTGATATTTTCCTGATTCGAAGTAAGGCGTTCAATTTTGTTTAAATTTGATTCTTTTGCCATTTGGATATACAAATAGTTGTTCCAAAAATAGTTTATAAAAGTTTTTAGAGGGAAAAATTAGAAATTATTTGTTGGTTTCATAACTCCTGACTGCCCTTTCCAATTCTGACAAGGTTGGACCATCCCCTGCTATTTCCAAAGGATTTCTTGGGAAAATATTTCCTGATAAGATATCTCCTTTCATTCTTTTATAAGCGTCAAGCCCCTCTTTGAAATCAATTATCCCATTCTTATCAATATCTGCGTAGCCATTTGGACCGAAAATTTTTTCATAATTTTCTTGATAAACCTCTCTTTCTATTTTTGCTTTTTGGCTCATTCTTTGTCTGGCGTTTTCAGTGAATGGATTGAATTCTCCGGTAGACAAAACGATTGATGAATAAAGAAGCACTAAGCCAACAAGATATTTGCTTGAAGAAAACTTTCTTAGTGTCAAATTATACAAATTTTTCATTGTCATGTGGTAACATTGCTCTAAAGATTATATATAACTTCCCACACTAATACCCACATAAAATAAATAATATAGCTAACTTTCCTTATTAAAACAATAATTTTATAAACTATTTA
>CAYZEG010000055.1:0-415 GCA_964477635.1 Candidatus Woesearchaeota archaeon
GAATGGCAATTGCACTTGCGAAGGACATTGCAATACTTGTTGTTGCGTTCCGGAAGGGCAGGATGCGGGTCTCTCTGTCTGCGTTCCCGGCGTCCATGTTGCAATCCAACTGTAGGAAATTTGACCATCTGCACAATCGTCTGCCACGCCCGTGGGGGTTATAGTGCATCTTCCTTTTATGCTGTCTGTCGCCGTAGGTTCTACACATGCGCCGGAATTAATTCGGCATACATTAGAACATCCAAGACTTCCGCTTGTAAATCCCAAGGAGGCGCAGTTGTTTTCGTCATTGCCAAATATTCCAAAGTCTTCCAGATTCCCATCTGCGCTTATATCACATTCTTCCCTGAAACCGTCAATAATTCCACTTCCGCATAATGAGGCTCGAGGTAAATCATTTACAGGCGTCCCGTCC
>CAYZEG010000055.1:425-3989 GCA_964477635.1 Candidatus Woesearchaeota archaeon
TCCAAAGTCTTCTAGATTCCCATCTGCACTTATATCACATTCTTCTCTAAAACTATCAATAATTCCACTTCCACATAATGGGGTATCTCGAGGTAAAGCATTTACGGGCGTCCCGCCCAATTCGCATAGGCCGACATCATACCTGCAGAAACCGCTGCAACTTAATGTTCCAATGTTATCATCATAAAATCCTCCGCTTACACTAGAACATGTATTTCCAGACAATCCAGATGCTCCATCGCATTGTTCATTAATTCCCGCAGAATTAGGGGAATCAACAACTCCATCGCCGCATGCTCCTGCCGGTAATGGATTTAGGCAGGCAGTTTTTACAAGTTTGCATCCGTTAACTCCAGTTGAACATGTCATTGTTCCGCTTGTAAATCCGAGACTGGCGCATAGATTTCCACTTATTCCAAAATCATCACCGTCGCATTCTTCGTTATTTTGGTTTATTACCCCGTCCCCGCAAGTCGGATTATCAGTCTGGCAGTATTGAGGATCATCAATTATGAAATTGCATGCCTCACTGCAACCTATTGTTCCGACAGCATTTGAAGCAACAGGAGTGTAACTATCATGCTCAGTGCATAAACTTTCTCCCGGATTGAAAACCAAGTCGCAGTTTTCCCCTGTTCTGTCTTCAGGGTTGGGTTGAATGATTCCATCACCGCAATAATCCGTTGAGTCAATTGTATTAAAACTCCCAAAGCATCCTTCTGTTTCAGGAACCCAAGAACAGAAACAATCAATATCATCTGCAGAGCAATCAACATCGTCTCCCACACTCGCGTATGATACATCACAGATATCATTCCTGCATGCATTTTCTTTGGTTTGTCCGTTGTTATAATAGGAACCGCAAAACACTACAGGATTTCCAGAATTGCTGCAATAATCAATTACTGACTCTTGCCTTACTTCCAATAAATAATTATCCTGCTCGCTGTTTATTTTTTTGTTGCTGTCGCTGACGAGCGTTGCGATAAATTTGTATTCAGGGTCTCCGAAGATTCCATCTCCATGATATTCTGTAATCCAATCTGCCACCGCTTCACCGCCGCTAAAACTTACATCGCTTGGATTTAATGTAACTACATCACCGTCTTCGGTTGCACCCGGAGAATCGTCTTCTAAAATATTAAAAGAAATAGACTGCCCGCTGCAATCCGTTCCTTTAACAACCAAATAAACAGTCTGTCCTGTAAGGGCAGAATAACCGCTTGATATTGCCTGCTTGTCGGTTCCAGAATCAATGCTCCAATAAGCATCTGTCAATTCGCATGTTGGAGGGGTGGCTTGACTTGTTGAACAGCAGATTTTTGTGATGTAGTCGGCAGAGGCGCCGATGTGCGCATTCGTGTCTGCGGATGATAGGGAAAGAATTGCATCCTTGCCTGCCGGACATGTGGTTTGCGCGCTGGTGCAAGACAAATCACCGTAACAAATATCTATCGCATAATTGTTTAAGGAAGGAATTTCGGCATGCGCATTTGTAATTGAAGAGAGTCCGAGAACTTTGTTGTCTGGTTCCGAGTCTGCGTCAGAACCGTCGGCGGAACAAGTTGAACTTCCCGGCGTATCGCAACAGACATATTTGTATCCCGCGGGATTTGATGTTATGTTTGCGCCATGGGCATTTGTTGCATCCGAGACGCGCATTAATTCATAAGTGCCTGAACAAGAAGTGCTTTGAATTGAACAGCTTAGGGCAAAAATTCCTGAAGAAACGAAAATAAATAATGATAAAACAAATAATGCAATCAACACTCTTTTCATTCAGTCTTCAGCAAACGATATTTTATAAATGTTTTTTATGCTTCGCCTTATACCCGCCATGAGGAAGACGAAGTGATAACATAAAATCGTAGTTATGTGATAATAAAATTTTGCTGAAGTTCTTCTCCCTTAACAATTTTATTTTGGCGGAGCAATTATCCCTTCCGGTTGTTTGTAAAAACAAACGCGGGGATTTCCTATCCCTTCCAGTTTATTATCGGCTTTATGTGTTTTATTATTTTCACAGAATCTTTTTGGGCATCCATCACTTCGGAAATATTTTTGTAAGCCATCGGCAGTTCGTCAAGCGTCCTGCGGGAAATATTGCCCCTTATCCCCTTCATTGATTCTGCGAATTGCCTCAATGTGTATTTTTCTTTTGCATCTTTTCTGCTCAAGCTTCTTCCGGCGCCATGAGACGAGCTGTTTAGGAATTTTGCATTTCCCTTGCCGACGACAAGGAAAGAGCCGTCCCTCATGTTTCCCGGAATTATCCCACGCTCATTTTTTTTTGCGGGAGTCGCTCCCTTTCTATGAATAAAAAAACCTTTTTCGTAGATTGCGTGATTGTGATTTTTGTTGACCCAAACTTCATATTTTAAATTTTCTTTTGCAATATTCTTTAAAATTTCAAAAATCTTGTACGCTATTTCAAGCCTGTTGAGCAGCGCATAGTCCAATCCGAATTCCAAGACATTAAGGTATTCTTTTCCTATTTCCGAATCTTTGTCCAGCGGAAATGTTTTTTCATATTCTTTTTTTTCTTTGCTTCCGGAAGCTTCAATCATGTATTTTTTTGCGACTGTATGTCCAACGCCCCTGCTCCCGGAATGGATTATCAGCCAGAGTTCTTTTTTACTTTCATCAGTCCCTAATTCTATAAAATGATTTCCTCCGCCGAGCGTCCCAAGATGCTTCATCGCCGCCGTTTTTAGATAATTTCTGATGTTTTTGTCATGCGGTTTTTTTTCAAATTCTTCAAGAATTTTTTTGAAGTCTTTTTTAGTTTTTTCCGTTATTTCATTTTCCTTGTTGTAATTTCCAGCCCCCATCGGAATTTTCTTGGCAACCCCGTCGTATATTTTTTCCAGATTTTTTTTCACTTTTTCAACAAGGTCTTTTCCGCTTATTCTCAATGCGATTAAACCGCAGCCGATGTCAAATCCCACCCATGCCGGCACCACGAATTTTTTTGTTTTAAGAACGGCCCCTATCGGGGCGGCATATCCTAAGTGCGCGTCCGGCATTAAGGCGGCAGCGACGACAAAATCTTTTGAATAGCAATTTTTAAATTGTTCAAGGGTTTTGGTGTCAACGTTCACTCCGTAATTGTAAATTTTTTTCAAGTTATTTGCTCCAGCAAAACAAGTTTAATTTTCTCGGGCTGTAATTGTCAAGATTTGCTCCTATAAAAACCGATTGCACGAAAACATCTTCTCCCGATGGCGGAAGTTCCGAGGTGCATTTAGAGATTCCGCAAAGTTTCGCAACGCATTCAAGATGAGACGGCGTTTTGTCGATTATTTTAGATTTTGCATCTTGGGGAAATTCTGCGTTGTCCCATTCAACAGGAGGATTTGAAACAGCAAGAATTTCATCCCTCAAAGAATTATCAAGCTGAATTTCTCGGAGTATTGCGTATTCTGAATCATAAACTTGCGCCGAAAAATTCTGCGTTTCAAGCCTTAAACTTCCGGCGATTATAATAAGAACGCCGGCTATAAGCATTATAGACGCAAATGCTTCAACTATTTCTATCCATCCATTTTTGTTTTTCATTTTATT
>CAYZEG010000056.1:0-3885 GCA_964477635.1 Candidatus Woesearchaeota archaeon
CTTTTTCCAATTTCAGATTTAAATCTTTGATTATTTCTTTCCCTTCAACTTTCACCTTTAGATTTTTTATTTCAAGCATTTTAAACTTCTATAATCTCCAAATCAGATATTTTTAATTTTCCTTTGTATAAAATTGGATGAGTTTTGTAAAACAATAAAACAATTTCATTTTTATTTAATTTCTCTTTATAATAATCAAAAGTTTTGGTGCTTATTTTGTTATATTTCTTCAATTCCTTAGGCTCAAATTTGATATAACTATTTTCACCCATTGTGATGATAGCGTTATTTTTATCGAGCAATTTTGGGTTTATTTTAAACCATCTTTTAAATTCAAGGTTTCCGCCGGCTTTGTCAAATGCATTTTTTATTTTTTTTGGATGAATTGCCATCATATGGATAACATCATTCCACAGACAATTCAGGGGCGGAATTTTTATTTTTAGTGTTTCTTTACGCCATTCATATTTTTTAACTTGTTTCTTGTAAATTTCGGGATAAATTTTTTTCAACTCGTTTAATGGCATCAGATATTTCCCTTTTAAATTTCCACGGCAGATATGATATAAACAGTTCATTATTTCAGCGAATTTTTAATTGCATACAACGGAAGCGTAACACACTTCAATCTTGCGGGATTTAAATTTATTTTAAGCAATTCAAGGACGTCATCTTTTGACAAATTAATCGCTTCAGAAATATGCATTCCTTTTATTTTGTCTGAAAGCAGAGAAGATGAAACTATGCTCATTACGCAGCCGCTCCCGTGGAATTTAACGTCTGCTATTTTTCCGTCGCTGACAAGCAACTGCATCGTGATTTCATCGCCGCAGGAGGCATTTGTTTCCGTATGCTCATGCGTCGGATTTTCAATTCTTCCATAGTTCGCCTGGCTTTTATAAAGTTCCATCAAATGCTCCTTGTACATTTCATCGTGTGAATCGCTCATCCAAATTTCTCCTTGATTTTTTTTATTGCATCAACAAACTGATCAATGTCTTCATGCGTATTGTAAATATAAAAACTTACTCTTATTGTTCCATTTATTCCAAGTTTTTTCATTAAAGGCATGCAACAATGATGTCCCGCCCTTACTGCAATTCCATAATCATCGAGCATTGAAGCAACGTCGTGGGGGTGAATGCCATTTAAATTCATAGAAACAATTCCGGAAGAATTTTTTTGATTGTAAATTTCAATTCCGTCAATTTTTTCCAATCCTTGAAGCAAATAATTTCTCAATTCTTTCTCCCATTTTTCAACATTCGCAATCCCAATTTCTTCAAGATATTTTACGGCTTCTGCAAGAGCCAAAGCGTCGGCGATATTTTGCGTTCCAGATTCAAATTTCTCCGGCAAATCCGCAAACTCTGAATTTTCGTATGAAACATTTTTTATCATGCCGCCGCCGAAAGAAAATGGCGGCATTTTTTCAAGCAATTCTTTTTTTCCATATAAAACTCCGATTCCCGTCGGACCGAGCATTTTGTGCCCTGAAAAAACAAGAAAATCGCAGTTCAAATCCTTTACATCAACTTTCATATGCGGGACGCTTTGCGTTGCGTCAACAACAGACAAGGCATTATTCTCTCTTGCGAGTTTTACAAGTTCTTTAACAGGATTAATTGTTCCAAGCGCGTTTGAAACGTGAGTAAAAGCAACAATTGCAGTTTTATCATTTATTTTTTCTTCAGCGTCCCCTATATCCAACGAGAAATCATTTTTTATTTTTATGAATCTCAATTTCCAATTTTTTCGCTTCGCCAATTGCTGCCATGGAATCAAGTTTGAATGATGCTCCATCTCCGTCAAAACAATTTCGTCTTTTTCTTTTGGAATCAAATTCTCAATAACATAAGCCAAAGAGTTCAACGAGTCGGTGGTATTTTTTGTTAAAATTATTTCTTCCGATTTTGCCCCAATAAAATCTGCGACAATTTTTCTCGCATTTGCATATTTTTCGGTTGATTTTTCAGAAATTCCATACAATCCGCGGGAAGCATTTGCATTGAAGTTTTCATAAAATTCTTTTATCGCTTCAATTACCTGCCTCGGCTTTTGCGTCGTCGCGCCGTTGTCAAGATAAACTAGTTTAGGATTATTTTTGAAAATTGGAAAATCTTCCTTCAATTTTTTTGCGGATTCATTATCCATTATTGCAATCCCAAAAGCATTTTTACTTTGTCGCTTGGCTTCCATGACGGTTCAAAAACAACATCCACCATGGGATTTCTAAAACCTTTTTTCTGCAGTTTTTCTTTTACTTCTTTTATTATTGCAGGCCCGAATGGGCATGTAGGACTTGTAAGGGTCATTTTGATTAAGACAGAATTATCCGGCTTGATTATTATTCCATAAATAAGCTCAAGATTATAGATGTCCAGCCCAATTTCAGGATCCATGATTTTTTTCAAGACAGAAACAGCGTCCTGCTTTGAGAGTTTTTTAGAAGCCATTAGACAACAGAATTAGTTATTTCCAATTCAATCAATTTGTTTAACTCAACGGCGTACTCCAAGGGCAGAGCTTTGATAATGGGTTCTATGAAACCCGCAACAATCAGCTTTGTCGCTTCCTCCTCGGATAATCCCCTCGACATTAAATAAAACAACTGCTCTTCGCCGATTTTTCCAACCACCGCTTCGTGGGAAACATTTACATCATCTTCCGAAACATCCATGCTCGGAAGCGTTGACGACCTGCTTTTGCCGTCAAGCATCAAACCGTCGCAGCGGGTGCTTGACTTCGATTTTACTGCTCCTTTTTTTATCACAACCAGCCCTCGATAGGATGATGTGCCGCCGTTTTTGGAAATTCCCTTGCTTATTATTGTTGAGCTTGTTTCCGGAGCCAGATGATAAACCTTGCAGCCGGTGTCTTGATATTGTCCTTCTCCGGCATATGCAATTCCGAGATAGTCCGACCTTGCGCCCCTTCCCCTTAAAACTGAACAGGGGTATAGCATCGTCACTTTGCTTCCCATGTTTCCATTTACCCATTCCATTATTCCGTCTTCATAGACAACCGCTCTTTTTGTGTTTAGATTGTAAGTGTTTCTGCTCCAGTTTTCTATGCTTGAGTACCTCATTCGTGCTCCTTTTAGAACATGGATTTCAACGCATCCCGCGTGCAGGGAATTTTCATTGTATCTTGGGGCGGAGCATCCCTCGATGTAATGCACTTCGGCGCCTTCGTCAACTATGATTAAAGTGTGTTCAAACTGTCCGCCCTTTCTTGCATTCATTCTAAAATATGCTTGAAGCGGCAAATCAATTTTCACATCTTTTGGAACGTAAATGAAAGTTCCCCCGCTGTTTACCGCAGCGTGCAAGGCGGCGAACTTGTGCAATCTTATTGGAACGCAAGTGTTCATGAAATATTTTTTTACAAGTTCAGGATGCTTCTGGACAGCCTCGTCAAAATCCAAAAAAATAACCCCTTTCTTGTCCCAAATCTCCTTCAAATTATGATAAACAACCTCCGATTCATATTGCGCTCCCGTGCCTGCCAACGATATTCTTTCCGCTTCGGGGATTCCTAATTTCTCATAAGTTTCCCTTATATCTTTTGGAACATCTTCCCAATTGCTTGAATTATTTTTTGCGTTTGGCCTCATGAAGAAATGAATCTTTGACAAATCAAGTTCAGAAATGTCCGGACCCCAGGCAGGCATTTTCAATTCATTGAAAGCCCTTAAACCAATCAGCCTTTTTTCAAGCATCCATTCCGGTTCGTTTTTCTGCTTTGAAATTTCGCGGACGACTTCTTCGTTTATTCCGAGAGGGGATTTAAAAATCAAGTCCTCGGCATTTGAGTTGTCGTATGCTTCTCTGAGTGTCATTAATAGTTTAGGAGAAATAGCATTTTAAAGTTAACGATAGTTAA
>CAYZEG010000057.1:0-3855 GCA_964477635.1 Candidatus Woesearchaeota archaeon
AAATCAGGCATGTTTAACTTATGGAATAAAACTATATAAATTTATAACTAAATTTTAATTTCATAAACTTTAAAAACCAATTTTCTTTTTTTATAAAAAAGGTGGCTAATGTCTTTCAGCGGGGATAATTATGTTTGCGTTAAGCATGAGGCGAAAAAATTTTACAGCCGTGCAAAACGAAGGTGGGTTTGCATTGAGTGTGAATGCGAAAAAGATTAAAAATATTTTTTGATTTCTTGCCTTTGTCTTAATTCTTTGACTTTCTTGTAATTTTCCCGCGCATATTTTGACAAGCCGTATGAAATCCCCCATGCAACCGCATTTGCAAACATCAAGTCGCCGAAACCCGCCTGTTCGGACAAGGGAAGCAAATCAATAGCTGTGAATTTTTCATAATTCTTTGATAGAACATCAACCAATGCATAAGTCAATAAAGAACCTGCAATGGCAAATGTTCCAGTGCCGATTCCCTGCAAAATAAATTTTGATTTGTGTTTTTTAATCGCAGATTCAAGATTTTCCATAATTCATAAATTTGGCAAAGTTTAAAAGAATTTATGCCGTATATTTCACATATGATAACGTTAAAATGCGACTGCAAAATAAAAGACGATGGAACTTTTGTCGTCGGAGAGCATTGCAAGGCTTCTGATTGTGAAGAGTGCAACATGATGCCGAAGATTCATCCGTTTGGAAATAAAAAACTTGATGATATAAAATAATAAATACTCTTATCAATGCATTGGAATAATAATATATATAAACTTTAAATGCCCCGAAAACGAACAAAAGAATGAGTTTCAAGGGATTAATTTATGCCGCAATGGGCTTCTCCTTACTTGCGAATATTTCTTGTTCCCAATATGAATTATTTAATTTAAGGAATGAAATTGGAAACGTGTCTTCTAATAAAATCATGCTTGAAACTAAAACGAAATACAAAATGGCGGGATATGATAATGAATTAGAGAATAAGCTCAAGGGTTATGGCAACGTTGTCGGAAATTTTATTATTACAGTTGACCATGTGGTCTCTTTTAACAAATTTGAAGAACAAACCACCTTCGGGACAATTGAAGAATATCAAATTGAAAAGATTTCAGAAGAAACAACTTTTAATGGGGAAAGACTTGAAGAGATAGTAAACGATTCTGAATTGGATATAGCTGTTTTTAAATTGCCCGAAAATTTAAAGGGAAAATATCAAGATATTAAGATGGGAGATTCAGACAAGTTGGAAGTTCTTGATAAAGTATGTTTGATAGGAAATCCGGGACTGAAAGAGGAAATTATAAAATGTGACATTATTGCCAGTAAAGTTATTGGTGTAAGAGAAACGGATATTGGAAATGTCTACGGGTTTTTAACTCAGATATTGGCCCGCACTGGAGATTCTGGCACGCCCCTTGTAAATGAAAAGGGAGAATTGATTGGTTTGGCTAATGCCATATTGAATCGTTATAGTGTTACAAATGTTGTCCCGATAAATAAATTCAAAGAATACATGAAATGAATCTGAAAAAAGAAAAAATAAACAGAAGAGAACTTTTTCAAATTGGACTGGCTTCTTTTGCCGGCTTTGTCGGCGCTTCTGTCGCATTGCCCGTTGATTCTTATTTGCAAAATTACTTTTTGGCTGAAGACATTCAAAGAGTCAAAGAAAGCACGGTTTATTTAAGCACTTTTATAAAATACGACGGAGGAGAAAAAACAATTCGCGGGCAGGGATTGGTGGTTGGAGATTACATATTTACTGTGAACCACTTGGTGGCAATGTCGGATTTTTTAACTAAACAAATGCCGGAGGGCAAGATGATTATTCCAAGAGAGGGGGTAAGCGAAGAGACGATTTTAAATCAGTCAAAACTTGAAGTTGTTCTAAAAGACTCTGATTTGGATATTGCAATATTCAAACTTCCAAAAGATTACAAAAAACCCGAACCAATAAAAATAGGGGATGATGATGGATTAAGACTTTTTGATGAATTATATCTGGTTGGAAACTTGTTTATTCCCAATAAAGGATTGTATGGGGTGGGGGGAGCGTTAAACTTTCCCGGGAAATTTAAGCCAATTAAAGGAAAAGTGGCGACAATGAGGGGAGGTCCTGGAAACAGCGGTTCGTCCATATTAAACAGAAAAGGGGAAGTTGTGGGTTTGGCATCAAACATAAATGACTCACAGACATACATAGTATTCAAGCCGATAAACTGGTTTATGAATAAAGTTCCCATTAAAAGAATCAGTTATGAAATATAGAAAACATGAATAGGCGGGAATTTCTTAAATTTGGGGCAGTCTCTTTTGTCAGTGCTTTGTTTCCTCTGTCTATTTATCATTACGTAAATTCAAATAATTCCAAACTAAAACAAGGAATAAGAGAAGTTATTGAAAACAGAGTTTATTTAGAAACAGATTTCAAATACACAAGAGAAGAACAAACAGAAGTAAGAAGTGCGGAAATGGCAGGACATGGAACTATTGTTGGAGGTTATGTATTTACTGTAGACCATCTTCTTGAAAAGAAAATAGACTTTGAAAACTATGGAGGGGGTTCAATTTATTGGGATTTGACAAAAGTATCCACAGATACAAAAATTGGAAAAAGCAGACTTGAACTTATAGCAAGTGATTACGATTTGGATATTGCAGTATTAAAACTTCCAAAAGATTATCAAAAACCAAAAACAAAAGTAAGACTTGGAGATTCAGACAAACTAAAACCTCTTGATAAAGTGTATTTAATAGGTGACCCGAGAGACAAGCAAATTATAATAAGAGAAGGGATAGTAAGCAATGAAATAGAAAGGAGAAAAACTGTCGGTGAAAATAGTTTAGTTAGTTATGGATTTAACACGTCCATACAGCTATTTCCCGGAGATTCTGGAAGTCCTTTGCTTAATGAAGAAGGAGAAATAGTTGGTTTTGCAAATCATATGTTAGGTTTCTATGCTTCTAATATGGTTCCAATCAATGATTTTAAAAGAATAAGAGATGGTGAAAGGACAGACATTCAACCGATTTAAAATGAAAACAATAAATAAAATAATTCTTGGGATGGCGCTCGTTTCTTTATATCCTTCTAATCAAATAAAAGCAAAAGAGCAGCCCACGCCAAAACTTCCGCTTTTGAAAGTCGGAGACAGGATGCCTGATTTTTATGAGGGTTATTCTTCCTTTAATTTTGGCAGTTGGAATAAAAACGGAAAAAAGGGCACTTTTATCCGATGGGATAGAAAAGAAGTATTGATTAGCTTAGAGCCAAATCATTTTTATGCCGGAGATAGAAAACCAGATTATATGGAAGTCAAATTAATCTGTAATGGGGAAATAATAAAAAACCCTTTCGGTGTGAAAGACTTTGATTTGAAAACGCTTTATCTTGACACCAATTTGGACGGATATATAAACAAAGTAAAGGAAAATAGTGAAGAAATTGTGGAGTATATTCCAAATTGCCCGATTTAAAATGAAAACAATAAATAAAATAATTCTCGCGGGCTTGTCCGTCTTGGTTGTCGGATGCAGTCAGGCAAAAATTGAAAACATGCCGTCTGGAAGCATGTTTGCGACGGGGAAAATGCCGGAACTTCCAAATGTTCCGGACAGATGCAAGAGATTCAGCAATTTTGGAAATCCCGCGGGAAAAAGATTGGGAACTCTTGTGGAATTTGACTTGTATTGCGGCAAAATTACCGGCGCTGTTTACAAAAAAAGTTCTGTTTCCGCCGGCTATTTGATATGCAATGAAGAAATAATCGCCGAGGAAAAACCCTTTGGAATTTTTATAAAAAATCGCCTCCACATTGATAAAAATCGCGACGGTTTTGTAGATTATGTCATTGATTTAGAAAT
>CAYZEG010000058.1:0-3852 GCA_964477635.1 Candidatus Woesearchaeota archaeon
TTGCGACGATGATTCTGAGAATTGACGACGTGATTGCTTCTTCCGGTTCAAAAGGAATGGGAAAAATGCCGCAGGGAATGGGAGAATATTAAAATGAATGATAGCGGGAAAAATATATTTTTAATCTGTCCCGTAAGATTTGCATCGGAAGAAGAAAAAACTTCCTTGGAAAATTATGTTTCTTCGTTGGAATCGCAAGGACATAAAGTTCATTATCCGCCAAGAGACACAAATCAATTTGATGAAACTGGTGGTTATAATATTTGCAGAGACAATCTTCAAGTTATAAAATCTTCAGACGAGGTTCACATTTATTGGAATGGGCAAAGTTATGGAAGTCATTTTGATTTTGGAGCGTCATTCAATGAACATCTGTCTAGAAATATGCCCATAAGATTGGCGAATAGGAAAGGAGTTGAAGACATGGTTGTTGATTTAAAAGGAACCGGGAAAGAAAAAGCGTTCGAGTTTGTGCTTTTGAAATTGGACGATTTATATAATTAATTATTTAAACTAATAACTTCTAAAAATTTTATTGAACAATTATCTAAAAACTCCATTTAAGAAATTTATCAGCCATTCAATCAATCTTGCAAACCATGATTTTTCTTTTTCTTGAATCAAGCTGATTTTTTGGGCGATGAAATTTTCCTGTTCAAGCAATCTTCCTTCGTCAGGGTCATTGTAATGGACGATTTTTTTATTGCTTGAATTTCCGCCGCTTCCAGAGACAGGGACATTGTTCACGGTTATGGCGTACGTTTGGAAGGTTTGTGTAATCCCGTCGGAAACGACAACAATAACGTTGAAGTTTGCGTTGGCTATAACATTTGGAGAAACACCTGTGATTATTCCTGTGTTTAAATTAATTGAAAGCCATAAGGGGGAGATTGGACCCAATGAATATGTCAAAACATCTCCGTCGGCATCCGTTGCATTAACATCATAATTATAGGCTGAATTTTCATTTATACTCAAAACAGGAGTTGAAGTTATTATCGGAGCGCTGTTTGCCGGCGGCGTCAAGGTGTCAAATAAGGTAAGAATATATTGCTGGTTTGCTGAAACAATTCCGTCGGAAACGGCAACAACAATATTGAAGTTTGTATTCGCTGTGACGCTGGGGGCTGTTCCTGTTATGACTCCTGTTGATGAATTTATTGAAAGCCATGTTGCGACGGGAGTTGCTGAGAATGAATATGTCAAAACATTTCCGTCGGCATCTGTTGCATCGACGTCGTATGTGTAAGTTTGTCCTTCAGTCACAATAACTCCAGGGGTTGAAGTTATTATCGGAACACTGTTTGCCGCTGGAACATCAAGAATAGTCAATGTGTAAGGTTGATTTGCAAATGTCGTTCCATCGGCAACTGTTACAACAACGCTTAAGGGAGCATCCGCACCCACATTTTGAGCCGTTCCGGTTATAACTCCCGTGGCTGGATTTATTGAAAGCCATGTTGTAGCGGGAGTTGTTGAAAGTGAATATGTCAATGTGTCGCCGTCAATGTCAAAAGCGTCTGCATCATAAACATAAGCGGAATTTTCTTGAATTGTCATAACTGGGGAGCTTGTGAAAACAGGGGGATTATTTGCTGGTTGCGACGGCTGCGAATTTACTGTAAGGAATAATTCTGCAAAATTACTACCTGTCGAATCCGCTCCCTGAATCAAGATTCTGAAATCTCCATTTGTTCCGTAAACTGATTGATTTACATTGTATATCTTTGAGTAATTATTGCTGTTAACAAGTTCATTGTCGTCAAAAACATAAATGGCGCTTCCGGAAGAATTGTAAACTTTCACGTTGATTGTCATCGGAGGATTCATGCTAAAGAAATCAAAATCAAAATTTATGCCGTCTCCTTCGGTTATTGTCGCAAATTGGCTTCCATTTTCCCAATCTCCAGCAACAATAATCGCGCTTGCATTGCCGGTCAAAAAAACCGCGCATATTAACATGAATAAAAATTCAAATCTCATTTTGTTCCCCCAAATTCATATGAAACTCTTAAGCCCGGAATTATTTTTTTTAAGAGATTGTCATATTCTGCAACAACTTCTCCCCTAAATTTTTCAATTTCCATGCCGGCTCCGGCGTGAATTGTAAAAGCTTTTTCGGAATTTTGTTTTGAATGTGTGCTTGATGCAAGAATATTTCCATTCTCAGAGATTTTTTCATAAGTTCTTGTCTCTCCAGTCCATTCTCTTAATCCTGCTCCAGCCAAAAGATTCCACCTGCCAAAATCGTGATTGTATTCTCCAGATATTCCGCGATATTTCTGATTGATTCCATCCACACTTCCCTCAAGAACCCTCCCTGTAGGACTGTTGATTGCAACACTTCTCAAGTTTTCATCGTCTTTTTTTCCAAAATTAAAATTCAAGCCAAATCCTTTAATTCTCAATCCAATAATGTATCCGTCTGTGTTTTTTCCTTGGCTTTTTCCAAATACGATATTTGCACTATCTCTACTTTTTTCATCATGACTATGTAATTTGTCAACTTTCTTTTCTAATGCACCAACTCTTTCTTTTACTTCATTTAAACCCCTTTCAGTATTATTTTTAAAAACGGCAAAGTCATCGCGTACTGCATAATTTGGCTTTTCGTCGGGAACTTCTTTGATAACTAATCTTTCTTGAGAATAAGAATTGAAAGGCACCAATCCCCCGCCCGTCCTTTTATCTGACGGACCTTTTACATAATGCCATCCGCTCTTTTCGGTATATGCCAGTATTTGCGCGCTGTTTCCCGCTTTTCTTGTGAATGTGTCTCCATGTTTGCCATCTCCAACAGTCCCTTCAACGCACTTGTAAATTCCATTGACCCAACCCTTTTCACTTTCATATCCAATTTCAACCTTTTCTCCTTTCGGACAGCCCGCGTTATATTTACCCACCCCATAGACATTTCCAGCTGTGAGACCAAGTGCGCAGGCAACTGCAAGAGTTATTTTTGCCTTTCTTCCAATTTTGCTGAGTTTCATATATCTGGCGATTATGGGGAATTTATAAACCCTTTGTTTTTGTTGTTATTATATAGTTACAATAAAAATGAGGCTTTCAAAAAAAGAAAATGGCATAATGCGCGAGCCGAGAGTCGAACTCGGATCACTTCGTCTTTGTGCAGTTGGCTCCCCGCGTCAGCGTTCAATGCTGGAGGTGCGGAACCTTTCCTCGTGGTTCTGCTTGGCAACGAAATATATTAACCGCTATACTACTCGCGCTTTGAATTAGACAAAAATAAAAACTTTAAAAACATTTAGAGATTCATCAAGACAGGTGAAATGGTTTTAATATCATTAGTTACGGGCGCATCATCGGGGCTCGGAAGAGTTCTTGCTGAATTGCTTTGTGAAAAAGGGCATAGAGTTTATGTCGTCGCAAGGAGAAAAAATCTTCTGGAAGAACTTAAAAAACAATGCAAGAACTTGAAGGGAGAAATAACAATCATTTCAGGAGACCTTTCAGAAGGAAGTTTCAGAAAAAAATTAGTCTCTCAAATTCTAAAAAAAGAAAAAAAGATTGATTATTTGTTCAACAATGCCGGTTTTGGCAGGGCGATATTTTTTGAGAAACAAAACAAAAAAGAAATAGAAGACATGTTCAAGGTAAATATAATAGCATATGAACATCTTTCCGGTTTGGTTCTTCCTTCAATGAAAAAATTGAACAGTGGCAGAATAATAAATATAGGCTCTGTTGTTGCATTTACCCCGCTTCCTTATTTCACGACATACAATTCCACAAAATCGGCCGTTTACGGATTCAATCGTTCTTTAATATATGAATTGAAAGATTTTAAGATAACATCAACAATTGTTCTTCCTGCAAGAATGAAAACAGGAT
>CAYZEG010000059.1:0-3839 GCA_964477635.1 Candidatus Woesearchaeota archaeon
GAGCCATATTAATTTAGATTACGGATTTAACAGCTGCTGCTTATTAAACAAAGCCGAATTAGTCAATATTAATTGACCCTCTGCTTGATTCTCTTATAATTTCTCCCAACGAATGAATCATGGAGTCAAGATGCTCCGTCAGATTTCTATCATAAATCCCTATAATTCCTTCTTCACTATATGATCTTACGAATCTTGCCTTTCCTATCTGCATATTCCTTCCATTTCTCCAATTCCATGTTTTATTTTCTAAATCTATAGAAAAATCTTTTGGATATTCTTCAAACGCCTTCCTTGCCGTGATCACTTGTTGGTAACAGGTATTTGGCGCGAACTTTAAAACAATTAAATTATCCAAATATTTTTTTTTAGCCATTTGAAACTGAATAACTTTCTCTTTTTAATTATTATTGCAATAGAAGACATTTAATGGAATGTTTTATAAATATTCTTAATTTAATTTTAAAATGGTCAAGGGATTAAACAAAGAGAAATTGCACGGAAGAAATTTTGCGCTGACTATCTTATTGGGGGTATTTATCGCGGTGATGGTTGTTGTTTTATTCAATTTGCTGGTCAGTTATGCGTATGAACCTCCGAAATATGAAGACATATGCAAGAATATTAATTCCGGTTCTTATCCTGTAAAGTATGGCACCGGATTTGAGCAGTGCGCCAATTGCACTTTTTCAAGAACGTTGCAGGAACAAACAGATAGTTGCGCTCAAACGGGGGGAATGGCGATTTATGATTATGATGACAAAGGATGCACTGTTTCTTTGAAGGAATGCAATATGTGCAATCAAGAATTTAACGACGCCACCGCCAAATATAACAAAAATACTTTTTTCATTTTTGCCGCCATCGGATTTATTTTGATTATCGCAGGTTTGTATGTTTTTCCGTTGCTGATTCAAATTTCAACTTTGCCCGCCGGAGCAGTTTTAGTCATAGAGGCTGCCGTCAAAAATTTTGATGACAAATTGTTTGTTATTATCACGTTTGCTTTATTGATTGTTGCGGCGGTTGTTTTGGCTTTGAGAAAGTTGAGATAATTGGAATTGTTTGGAAGAAGCGAAAAAATAGTCAGAGATTAAAATAATTTGGATTTGTTCCTATTGTCAAATTAACTTTGCCTTTTTTTGTTTGAATTGTTCTTAATGTTTTTGGAATGTCTTTCAGTTTGGGATAAATTAATACGTTGTGCCAGGAAACTCCCGTTGTCTTGCTGATTCCTCTTGTATCATGCCTTTCATATTCTTCTATAAAACTCCATGGGACAATCCACAGCTCCCTCTCCAAGACGCACGATTCAAGATTGTCTTTCGCCCTTATTTTTGAAACAGGTTTTACAAGAGAGTATGTTCCAAATCCCCAGAAATGTTCTTTTCCATTTGAATGATAATTTGTCTGATGTTCCATCACAGTCCATGCAATATGATATTTTTCTGCCAGACATTCTTTTCCAGTCAATGAAAATTTCAATTCCATATTAAAATTGTCTGAAATCAAATCCGGGCCCTTGCGGGAATTAATTTCCATTCCAAGAACTTCTGCCGCCCATTGATGATTCACTGCGGGCATTATTGTATTGAAATAACGATGATTCATCTTCTTTTTAACCCAGCCATCTAACTCTTCCCGGGCGGGGCTCAAAGATGATTCCCTCTTCCAAAAGCTTTTGAATTTCCAACGCAATAATCTCGGACGGGGAATTTGCGTATGCGCCGATTTTTTCCATATCAATTCCGCCTTCGCTTTCAGAGTTTCTTATCAATTCAATTATCTTATCCCTTATTGCGGGAGAGTTCTCTTTTTTTACAGCACTATCCGATTCCGGCGGATTTTTCTCAAGCTCCAATTTTCTGACGAGCAAATATTTTGGATCAAATTCCCTTATTATTTCAGGCGAAATGTAAACTTCATTGTTGTAAAATCTTAAGACTCCTATCACAATGACGGTTTGTCCTTGGGAAACTGAGGAGAATTTTACGATGTCGTCCCCGAAAGTTTTTAATTTTATCTGCCCCGAGCCGTCGTCAATTGTAACAAATAAAAATTTCTTTTCCCCGTTGCTTTCATATTTGTCAACAATGCTTCCGATTACATTTACACGAACGATTTTTTTCCCGTCCAAATCAAGAGAATGAAATCTTTCATTTTCAATTATTGGATTTCCTTTTGATATGTCTCCAATCCTCAGCTTGTATGCGACATTTCGCTTGAATTGTTCCTCTTGCGCCATTTTAAGTTTTCATAACCTGCAGTATTTCCCCCACATTTTTTACAATATGATATTTTATTGAAAATCTTTTCAGCAATTCATCAAATTTCAGGCTTATATCTCTTTGGAATTTCGGATTTATTGACCTTTTTCCGTCTTCTTTTAAATGAGACTCGTTTATCTGAACCAAAAATAGAAAATCATATCCTGAAATTTTTTCTTTTACGAATTCTTCAAGCAAATTATTCTCCCCAAATTTGTTATGATAATAAACATAGCCGTCAAAAACACTTCTGTCGCAAACCAATAACTTGCATTGCGGCTCCAATTCCATTTCTTTTACATACTGGCTGTAAACTATCCATTCAACTGATTTTTCAGTCAGCTCTTCATTTATGGGCAACGGGCACATTCTTGCAAATTCTCCAAGAAACTCGGCATTCATGCCGCTTTTTTTCAGCTCTGCAACCAATTCGTGCGCAAGCGTCGTCTTTCCAGTTCCATGCGTTCCTATCAATGCGATTTTCATTGCGCAGAATTTCCTTTCTTCGCGACGAGCAATTGCCTCGCATCATTGAAAAATTTATTTTTCATTTTATAATTTTTGGTAATATCCCGGACGTGGCTGAAAAATCTGGGAGCTTTTTATAAGCTCCTTTATTGAGTCTTCAATCTCGTCGGTTGTCAATTTATCCTTTAGCTCTTTTTCTATTTCTTCAAAAGGTATAATCTCCCCGATTTTTTCCTTAAGATTGTTTATTGCATCCCTAACAACAAAAACTTTGCTTCTTTGTGAATGACTAATTTTGCTTCCGAACCTGTCGATGTCAAATGTGTTTGATTCCTGATCATAGCCGACTTTTTCCAAGAAATACATGAGCAGGTCAATCGCTCTTTTCGCGTCTTCTTTCGTCACGATGTTGCTTAATCTTACTTTTGCCGAAGCTTCCGCCATTCTTATCAATGCCTGCAACTGCCTCGCTGAAATTGGAATTGGCCTTAATTCACTTTCTGAAGAAACCGGGCGATTCCTCAATTCAACATAAAAATTTTCTATCTCCGTCGCCGCTTCATTGGAAATTTTAGGAATTACTTTCTGTTTTGAGTAAGCAACATATTTTCTGAACAATTCTCTCGGAATAAACATATCTTTCCCTTTTTTTATATGCTCGTGCAAAACATGGCTTGCTATTTTTCTGTCCTTGTCTTTATCGGGAATATCCCTTAACGTGAATATCACGTCAAATCTGTTAATTAATGTTGGAGGCAAATCAATCTGCTGAGCTATCGGTTCGTAAGGATTGAATCTTCCAAGCTTTGGATTTGCCGCCGCCAAAACCGAAGTTTCTGCCCTTAATGTTGCCTGAACATTTGCCTTTGAAATTGTAATTGTCTGCTGCTCCATTGCTTCATGCATTGAACTTCTGTCTTGAGGATCCATTTTTTCAAGTTCGTCAATGCATACAAGCCCTTTATTCGCGAGAACCATTGCTCCCGCTTCCAAACTCCAGCCTTTCAGATACTCGTCTC
Source organism: Candidatus Woesearchaeota archaeon (assembly GCA_964477635.1). GTDB lineage: Archaea > Nanobdellota > Nanobdellia > Pacearchaeales > GW2011-AR1 > JACQLK01. Next base: position 3,755 of record CAYZEG010000059.1, read on the forward strand.
TTACAACAGTTGCCGTCAATCCCGCTCCGGATGCGGATTTACCGACGACATATCTTCCTTTCGGGGAAATTTCCGCCATGAATCC
>CAYZEG010000060.1:0-3789 GCA_964477635.1 Candidatus Woesearchaeota archaeon
TTTTCTTTTTACCGAGTTTCGCGAGGGAAACATGAAAAGTTTTACTCTTCTTTTTACCGAGTTTCGCGAGGGAAACATGAAAAGTTTTACTCTTCTTTTCTTTCACTCTTTGCGCAGGTTTTGAAAAGAAATTTTTCAGCGTATTTTTTATCTTTGAAGCAGTGTAAATAAAGGTTCCGGAAAAATCTCTCTTTAATTTTTTGACATTCTTTTTCACAGCTCTTCCTTCCAGCCCGATTCTTTCAACGTATTTTTTTTCTTGAGAATGAATTTTTCTGCCTGCCATTTTGAATGGACTTGCCGTTTTTTTCATCGCCTCTTGCACAACTCCAAAGAATGAGACAAATCCTCTTTTTATTCTTTTTCTCGGCTCGTTGATTAAATCTTTTTCAGATGTTTTTTCAAGTCTTCTCGATATTTTTTCTTTTGGTTTTGCCTTTTTGAAAATAATCTTGGATTTGCTTGTCTTTTGAAATATCTTTTTTGAAATTCTCAGCAAACTCAAGAATGCATGTCTTGATTCCCTTCCGATGTTCAAGATTGTCTTGCCGGCCATTTTCTTGCTCGTCTTAAATTCATCTTGTGCGTTTGTAATTTTCTCCGATGGCTTCTCTAATTTTTTCGTTTTTCTGAACCAGAGTTTTTGAATCCTTGATAAAAGATTAAGCGCATATTCAGCAGTATTCTTGGATTTTTGCATTAAATATCTCGGAATTTTCCTGATTTTCAGGGTTTCTTTTTGCGTTCTTGCAGAAATTTCGCTTATATCCCTGACGGCAGAATCTGTTTTTTTCTTGGCTCCGTGTTTTATCTTTCCGGCAAATCTGATTGGAATTAAAAACATCTTTAAAGTGTTAATCAAAAATCTTTTAACCCTTTTCCGCCCGGATTTTAGTTCTTTGCCGATTTCTAAAATTTTTCCCGAAGGTTTCTCTTTGATTTTCCCTGCGTTCCAGAATTCTTTAACGAATTTTTCATGCGCTTTGAGCTTAAATGCTCTTTTTATTGGTTTCAGCAAAGCGCCAAATAATTTCTTTATAGTTTTGATTAAAGGCTTGTAATCAAATGAAGGCATGGAAATTTTTTGTGATTTCGCCAAACGTTCGCGAGTTTTTTCCTTAAATTCTTCCTTGATTTCTCTTTCTTGCCTGGAAATTTCCCTTTCTGTTTTATTGAAATGTTTTTTTACTTTATCAACAAAATGCTTTAATCCAGTCGTTATTAGCGCAATACTTTTATGGGCGCTTTTTTGCGCAAATTCCAATCCTTCGTCTCTGTTTGTTTTTTCTTCCAAGCGTTGTTCTTTCGAAATTTCTCCGGCTTTCAAAACTCTATCTTCAGATTTCTCAAGAATTTTCTGCAACTTCAAACCTGAAACCTTCATCATCTTGAACAAATTTTTGAACAATCCGCCGGTTGCTTGAGAAATTTTTTGAGTCAGAGAATAACTTTCTCTGCCAAGATTTTTTTCTTGTTTTGAAATTTTCCTCGCCAAACGGTTTAATTCGCTTCCAAAGCCATGTTCGGCGTAATGATACTCGCTTCGTATTTTGTTGAATAAATATCTTGAATATAATTTAAATTTGATAGTCCTAATTTTATTTTTTATTTTTAACTTGGGTTTAGCTCTGGAAATCTTACCGGCCAATTTTTCCCTCAAATGTGCCTTTCCCAGCCATCTTGCAAAAATAATGAACAACAAAATTGCCAACGGCAACAAATAGAAGTATAACGGAACTGATTTAATCAAAAGTTTTATTTCATAAATCCACACAACTACCTTGTCAAGCAGGTAATAAACCAAGATGCCTGCAATGATTAAAAACAAAAATACCAGTGCAGATGTTTTATGTTTTCTTATCCATCTTTGCTCCGGAATAAGCGCATTTTTAATTTTCTTTTTTTCAAAATAGATTATAAGCGCCAAAATCAAAACAGCCAGCGCTATCAGCACAAAAAGCACGGGTTTCTTCAACTTTTCAGGCTCTATCCCTTTGATTTCCGCAATTCCCCCTTTTATCTCAACTTCAATTGTTCTATGAGCTTGCGCTTCATATGAAGGATGATTTACTTTTATGTAGAAACTGTATACCCCTGACTTCAAACTGCTTGGCAAGAAAATTTTCGCCGTTTCAGTCTTTTCTTCAAAACTGCCAATGTAAATTGTATCCGAACCGGAAGTTACAATTTTACCATCCTTTTCAATCCAATACTCAACTATGACATCAGTTTTAATGTCCGCCTGTCCTTTTAGATAATAAACAAATTCAAAGAAATCTCCGAGCTTTACGGGCGTCTCGAAATCAATTATTTTTATATCAAACAACTTTATGCACTGGAAATTCCAACAAACTTCATCCGCCCTGCAATCTTTATTGCTGTAACATTGTGGCCCGCTATCTGCTCCTGCTCCACCGCCTCCGGCTCCTCCGCCAGCAACAACCTCTTCTCCGGTTACAGGAGTCTCCCCTGTTTCATAAACTGTAAACGAAGTGACATTAAACTTAAATGTTGAACCATCATAACTTATCTCCTTGCAGATATCTAAGGAACATGTAGCATTATTTCTTAAAATTCTTGGGTCTGTAAAAGTCAAATTGTATAAGTAAATCGTTGCTGATTTGTTGAAATTTCCTATGCTTGTTGAGTTTATTTCTATTCTGTTAAACGAAATATTCGTATTTGCATCCAGATTAATTTCATTATCCTCAGGAGTTTCATCATTTGATAAATTTATATTTTGTCCTCCAAACTCAATTCTTCCATACTCTGCATTCTCAAATATAATCTCCGACAGATTCTGAAGCTCTTCATATGAAGAAATATTAAATTCTGTTGAATTTCCCCTTAAATCGCCAGAATAATTGGTGTAATAGATTACTAATTTAGTGGAATTAACAAAAAAGGTAACATTTTTTGTTGTTATTCCAACGCTGTTATTTGCATAAAGATTTAATATATGACTTCCTTGCGAAACATTAAACGTTACATTTTCGGTTATTGTTATGTTCTCTACATTGTCTAAATTATAGAAGACAGTGTCCGAGAAACTAGATGTGAAATTCAAATAAAGACTCTGATTTGTTAGATAAGTATTATTCTTAGGTCTTACAATTGTTAAACTCGGAGTCACTAAAGACACATTTCTTGTTTCAGTTGAGTTTTTGTTGTTTAATGTATCGTTTGCTGTTGCATTGAAATAGTAAGTTCCATTAGTCAAACCTGTAAAGTTCAGGAAAAATGAAGAAGTTGCGCTGAAGCTGGAATTAAGTATGCTCCCATTTGAGTAGAATATTGAAATGTTAATGCCTGTCAAAATTGTAGTTGTGTCATTTGCTGAAACATTCACCTGTATAAAGTTTCTTCCTAATGTAGATTCTGAAGTTTCCGTCGGCGAAACGAATTGTATCAAAGGAACCACGCTATCAACCGTGAAGGTTACTGAACTTCGGTTGATATTATTTATAGAGTCATTTACATAAACTCTCACGCTGTGTGTTCCCTCGCTCCAAGTAATGTTTGTGATGTTTGCGCAAACTCCTCCCGAACCAAGGGAAAGATTTATTCCGTAAGTGTCATTACTATACCAGCAGGATTCAATGCTTGTTGAAGCATCGGAGAAAGTGTACAAAACATCCAGCAGATTATCGCTTGAATTTGTTCTGTTGTTTGGAGATGTGATGTTCAAGCTTGGTGCAACTGTGTCTGTTGTAAACGTAACGCTTGATTGATTTACATTATTCAAAGTGTCGTTAACATAAATTCTAACGCTGTGAGTTCCTTGGCTCC
>CAYZEG010000061.1:0-2088 GCA_964477635.1 Candidatus Woesearchaeota archaeon
CTTCTTCGGAAGCGCTGAAGTTGTAATTTTTCGGCGTCGTATCCAGTTGCGGAACGAATTCGCTCGTTTCAAACGGCGAGAAATAAAAAAATATTGATAGAGTTGCAAATGTTATGAAAATAAAAGTCAAAATCCAAGACAAAACCTCTTTCATCAATTAAAAAGAAAACTGAGTTATAAAAAGGTTGTTCCAGTCCCGAAAAGCAGAATATTACTATAAAAACTTCGGTTATATTTATGATTATTAATCCGCCGTAAATTCTTCTTTTTAGCAATCTTCCTATCGGCGAAGAAATCTGGCGAAGCCGATTTCGTAGCAATTAATCAGCGAGCCGAATGGCGAGCTTATAAAAAATCTATTTCTCATCAACCTGTTTTGCGTAATGAACGAAATCTTCCAGGTTGTACTAATTATTTTTAGCTCGTCTAAACATTCCATAAATCCCTCTCGGGGGCATATGAAGAGGATGACTCGTTGATAATACTAAGTTATCTGTCGAAAGATATGTTACATATCCGCACGCTTCATAGGAGTCATAAGAATCATCTCTCCAAATCCTGACCTTGTCGCCTTTCTTAACATCTTTAAGTTTTCCTATGAGATTATTAGTACTGAATCATTTCGTGTAGGTTCATTACTAACTTGATTAATAATTTGCATAAAAACTCAAGAAATTATCTATATAAAGATTATCGGACTAAAAAATTAATATTCGTCTTCTACAACTTCTTCTTCGTCTTCATCCAAAGAGTCGTCATCTTCAATTTCGTCTTTTTCTTCTTCAGTATCGTATTTTGACATTGTAAATTAAATTGTTTGTTTAATTAAATGTTTATCAAGTTTTATTTCTTCTTTGTAATCTCGTTGCACATTCCCGCTGCAACAGTCGCGCCTGCATCTCTGACTGCGAATCTTGACATGTAAGGATTGTCCTTGCTTGTTTCAAGGCAGAGGTTTCCTTGCGGTCTTATTCTTACCTTTGCAGTGTCTCCATTCTTTAAAAAATCTGGATTTTCTTTTATAACTTGCCCAGTTCTTGCATCAATCTGAGCGATAAGTTCCGTGAACTGGCATGGAATTTGCGCAGTGTGAACATGGAATACGGGAGTATATCCCTTCGCCAAAACTGTTGGATGATTTATCACCGCAATTGTTGCAATGAATTCTTCTACAATTGGAATCGGGTGTGATGCTTCGCAGATAACGTCTCCTCTTGCAATGTCCTTTTTGCCGACACCTCTGATATTTATTCCAACATTATCTCCTGCAAGCGCCTCGTCCATTTGTTCATGGTGCATTTCAATTGTTTTCAATTCTCCTTCAACGCCTTTTCCGGTTCTGCCCGGAAGAACTATCACTTTCATCCCTTTCTTCATAATTCCAGTTTCAATCTTTCCGACTGGAACCGTTCCAATGCCTGTGATTTCGTAAACATCTTGAACCGGCATTCTCATCGGAAGATTTGTTGGCAATGAAGGAACGGGGAACAAGTCAAATTGTTCTCTTATTGTCGGCCCTTTGTACCATGGCATATTTTCAGATTTCTTTACTATATTGTCTCCCTTCAATCCCGCGCATGCGATAAAAGTTGTCTTGTCGGGAGAGTATCCGACTCCCGTCAAAAGTTTTCCAACTTCTTCCTTTACTTTGTTGAATCTTTCTTCTTTGTACCCAACGTCATCCATCTTGTTGATTGCTACGGCAATGTTTTTTACTCCCATGGTTCTCAAAAGCCACAAGTGTTCAGTTGTCTGCGGTTCCACTCCGGACGGAGCCGAGATAACTAGGAACGCAGCGTCCGCCTGTGATGCGCCGGTAATCATGTTTTTGACAAAGTCCCTGTGCCCTGGCGCGTCAATAATTGTAATTTGGAATTTGTCCGTCATAATTTTCTTGTAAGACAGGTCAATTGTAACTCCCCTTTCTCTTTCCTGCTTGATTGCGTCCATGATGTAGGCGAATTCAAAACCGACCTTCCCGTATTTTACGGCTTCAGCCTTCAACTTGTCCATTTCCTGCTGTGAAACCATTCCAGAATCAAACATTATTCTGCCGACTATTGTTGACTTTCCAGCGTCGACGTGTCC
>CAYZEG010000061.1:2141-3717 GCA_964477635.1 Candidatus Woesearchaeota archaeon
TTCATGTTTGGTTTTTCTCTAGCCATTTTCCTGTATTTTTAAAATGGGTTTAGCGGAATCTTTTGATTCCAGCTTTAGCCATAGTAAATGTAATAAAAAATATGGTTTATAAAGTTTTCCGAAGGAAATTTTATAATGAAAATCTTTCCGATTTAATTTATAAAGTTTTTCATAAGAAAAAATTTGCAATGAATATCTTCACGATTTAATTTATAAAGTTTTCTTGGCATAAAAAATTATGAATGCCGGCAACCTTCTATGGCTTGAGGAAAAATTCCGCCCTTTGTTTGACAAATTATCTCTTAGATTAAAAACAAAAATTTATTCCGCCGGAAGAAAAAAATTTCTTGAAATTATGAATGATGAAAAAATTGATTTTAGGGTTGTGTCGCCGAAAAATCTTGAGAGAATTTTGTGGGGGATAAAATTTCCGTCGCCAATTATGAATGCCGCAGGCATGTTCAAGAACGGAGAGTGTTATGAGCTGATGGCAAGGCAAGGCGCCGGCGGATATCTTGGCGGAACTTCAACTTTTGAATCAATAATTGGAAATGAAAAAAATGGAATCAAAACTCCCTTCGTAAAATTGTCAAAATCCGGCGCGGCATTAAATTGGCTTGGCTTGCCAAACGATGGCATTGGCTTTTGGAAAAATGATTTCCAAAAATATGAACTGGAAATAAAAATATCGGAAATGGTGAAAGTAAAAAAAATGTATGGCTGCCCTGTCGGTTGGAGCGTTGCAATAAACGGAGAAAACGTCTACGGACTTGGAACGGCGGGAATTCTTCTTAGAGTGCTTAAAAACGCCGGCGTTGATTTTATTGAAATAAATAGAAGCTGCCCAAACACTAAAAGAGACGAAGCGGAGATGTCATATATCCTTGGGAATATAATGAAAGAATCTTATGTAAAAATGGAAAACGGAAAATCAAAAAAGATTGTCCCGTTGATTGTGAAATTTTCAAACGATGCAAAGATTAAACAAGTTCCAAAATTAATTGACACATTGATTGAGTTTAAATTTGACGGAGTGAATTTCGGAAATACGTCAACAGGTCATTCTCTGCATAGAAATTCAATTAATGAAAATGAAAAAAAATTATTTGACTATTTCACTTCTGAATTTGGCGGTGGAATATCTGGGATTCCATTGAAAAAAAATTCCCTCAGATTGTGCGAGGCTGCTGCGGAATATGTGCAAAAAATAAAACTGAACTCAGAATTTCACGTGATAAGAACCGGCGGAATTGAAAACGCGCAGGACTTGATTGATTCAAACAATGCGGGAGTTTCATTGAATCAATGGTTCACCGGATACTGGGAAAATTTTAGAAAATACGAAAATAAAGTTTATGAAAAAATTTACGGGGATTTAACCAACTCAAGAGATTCCCGATAACTTGTAAAATTAATCCCGTCTTTTAATAATTCTTTTTTTATCCTTTCTTTCTCTTCTTTGTCAAATGAAACGCACAAATCCTCAACGCAAAAAAGTTTATCCCCGTTGCGGGAATTACCAGTTTCAAATTTCCAATATCTCCTTCCATTTTGTAAGTATGGGGATGAACAACAT
>CAYZEG010000062.1:0-3694 GCA_964477635.1 Candidatus Woesearchaeota archaeon
TAGACGCAAATGCTTCAACTATTTCTATCCATCCATTTTTGTTTTTCATTTTATTCTCGTGCTACCATACTTTTATTGTCATGAATCCTATTTTGGAATCTGCGTTTTCATCAAGATATTCAACGGGAAATGTTGTTGCATAAACATCGGTGTTTGGAATTGTGACTCCTGCAGGTTCTATAATTGTTCCACTTGCAAGTTCAAAACTGAAAGTGAAATCGCTTCCGTCGGGAATTCCAAGTTCGGTTTTTAGCGGTTCATACTCAGTTTCATATTGCGTAATCAAATTAGATATGCCAGACAAAAATATTTTTGTTTGCCCTTCCACGATTTGTCCCACATCATATTCGCTCTGTCCGATATTATTGAGACCGCATCCCGACCCTCCCGTATAATCGGGGGAGCCTTTTCCCAATTCCGAGGCATAATAAATTTTTAATAAATTGTTCACAGGCAGGGGAGACACGACTAAATTCCCGCCGGAATCTTTGTAACCAAGAAGATTATCTTCCCCGTCTTTAATTGTCAATTCTTGTCCGGAGGAATAGATATTATGAATTTCCCCGCCGGTGATTTTCATGCATTCTTTTGACGTATCCAAATCGAATGTAATGTCTATCGTCATTGTGGTAAAATCTTCAATAACAAATTCATCAACCAAAGAAAATCTCAGCAAATCCAAAATCGGCTGCTTGCTTGCCCGTATTTTAAGCGCCGGTTCCAGCGTTGAATAAACAAACAAAAGAAATGTTATGAAAATCACAAACGACAAAATAAAGCCGAGATGCGACGCCCCCTTTTTCCGAGCCCGCAAGGAAAACGAGCGAACTTGTGAACCTCTTTTATTTTTCATTTTCCAAAAAGTAAAGGAAAGTTTATAATTTTATCCCACCCGCCCACCCAAAAGCCCCCCGGAGGGTTGCTAAATGTAAATCCGATTTTGTATGATTAAATTAAATGTCGTCAGGTTTATTTTCCATCAGCAATTTTTTATCCGCGAAAAAATCTGGCAGAGCCGATTTTGAAGCAATAAATCCTACAGGGACAAATTTAAGCGAGCCGAACGGCAAGCGAGTGTTAATGTAAAAACCGCCGTCGCGTCTTATGAAAAAACAATCAAGCCCCAAACAAAACATTTGCCACCGACGCAATGACAAATGAAATTAGCATCAATGCAAATGAATGTTTTATTCCGGATTTAAAGCTTCCTTCGGCAAGTTTTCCTATTGTCAATCCGCTGAACAATCCCTGCATCAAAATAAGATACAAGAATGCGTTGCTTATTTCGGAGGAGATGTCTTCAAATTGATTTCCTGCGTTTGATATCCCTATATCGCCCCCGACTGCTCCGACATTTTGTATTCCGGAAAGCAATGGAATTATTTTGAATTGCATGACGAGAACGATTACCATAAAAACCAAAAAAATGATGTAGCCTTGGACGACAAGAGTTGAAATCACGGCGAGCCTTTCTTTTTTCAATTTGTCGGATGTGTTTACGGCTTCGGCGACGGATTCAAGAATCTCGCCGATTTCTCCGCCGGATTTCTCCGCCTGTCCGATAAGGGTGATTGCCCTTGAAATTGCCCTGTTGTTGACGTCTTTTGAAAAAACTTGCAATGCGGTGCTCAATGGAATCCCCATATAAATTTGATTTGCGAGCTTGTTTATGTGCGGGCTTAAAACGCCGTACGGCTTGTTTTTTATGTTGATTATGCTTTTGCTTATCGGCGTTCCGGTTTTTACGCTCTCAACGAGATTTCTTGCAAATTCAAGAAACATCTGCTCTTTTTCTGCGGAGTCTTTTGCTTCTCTCATCACCTGAAGGATGAAAGGCAAAATCCCAATGATGACTCCGCTTCCAATAATCAGAAAAAAAAACCTGGTATCTCTGAAAAAAAACGAAATTGCCATTACAACTAAAGCGATTCCGATGCCTGCAATTTGTGTTTTTTTTATTTCCATTTTTATTTTCACACGTTGGGCTGTTTTATATGCAAAAATGTCAGGAAGACCGCATTTATTCCGACGACGCCGAGAATCATGATGAGCGTTATCGCTCCCGTGCTCAGCTGAATTCCGAGTCCGGAAATTCTCATCATCATGAGCAAAAGCATGAGAATCATCGGCGCTGCAATGACGACGCTGATGTAGATGTCCATGAATGTTTCGGCAGTCTTCGTGTTTTTTTCCCTTTCAAGGGTGTATTCAAACAGCATGCTTTGCGCCCTTTCTTCAAAGAATTTCGGCAAGTCGCCGCCCGAATTTATCGTCGTTGCGAGCCCGCCGTAAAGCTCTCCAAGTTTTTTGCTTGCGGTGTTGAAAGCGCTGTTTCTCAACGCAGTCACAAAATCCTGCCCGAGAACATTGACGCTGTTGAGCAGTTTTGTAAACTCTTTTTCCAAGTAAGGGTATTCTTTTGTTGAAATTATTATTTGAAATATTTTTGTCGGGTCAATCATTGAGCCGGAAATTGCCGCCATGTTTATTGTTGCGAACGGCAATTCCAAATCCACTCTTCTCGCCACCGAATCTTTTTCCAGCGATGGATAAAAAAACATAAGCAAAAAAGTCCCCATGGGTAAGGCAAAAATTATCCAAAATGTTTTTAGAAGCCTCAAGGCAAAATTTCCGCTGGCCAAGGTTATTGAAGGAAATCCGGACACGTCAAAAAACATGAAGAACATGAAAATAATAATTGATGCGGCAAACGAGATCAGCGTGGACAAAATTATCATGGAAACATAGCTTTTGAGGAGAAGATTCAGGTTGGATTTCATAAGGTCGCTTTGCATTTCCTTGAATCCGCCCCTTTTTATGAGGTTGAATGAAAAATCAGAAAACATCTGGTTCGCCTTTCTGATGAATATGCTTGGTTTCTTTATCTTGCCCCTCGTTATTTTTTCTTCGTCTTCTTTTCTTCTTAATCTTTTCAAGGTGTCCTTGTCGAGGCTCGGAAGATTTGACTTGTATTTCATTCCGCTTATTCTTTGTGAGATTATTTCAGAAAAACTTGGTTTGCTTTTTTCTTTCTGAGCGAATTCCATTTGAACCTCGGGAATTTTTGGAATGGAATAATCATTTAATGAATTTTGCATCACAATTTGATTAAGCAATTTTAAAATGTTGTTGTTGGATTTTCCAATTTCACCCTTTAGCGATTTTAATTCCTGCAGAATTTCTTTTTTCTCATCCGAATCTTCGGCTTTTTCCATTTCTTCCGCAAAAACAATCAGCTCTCTGGCTATTTTCATTTCTCTTGAAATTTCCTTTTTCAATTCAAGAAATAAGTCATCGCTTTTAGATAGCATTCGCCGCCTCCGAAATTTTTTTCTGAACATCAAGCATTGTTTTTTTGGTCTTGTTGAAATTTTCCGCGTCGCCGATTTTATAATAACTTTCAAGCTTCGTTTCCAATTCATCAAGGGATTTCGCCATTTGCAGAAGAAAAGACAGGTCTTTATTCATTTTTTTTGTAAGATGACGCAGAGCGGGTTCGCGAAACTCTTTCACCTTGCAAGGAAATGGCAAAAACTATTATTAAATTTTCCTAATTATTCAATTTCGAATTCCCTTTACCGAAGAATGAGGGAAACGGGTTATTAAATCCAAAACTCCCTTTACCGAAGAATGAGGGAAACGGGTTATTAAATCCAAAACTCCCTTTACCGAAGAATGAGGGAAACGGGTTATT
>CAYZEG010000063.1:0-645 GCA_964477635.1 Candidatus Woesearchaeota archaeon
CCGAGGTTATCCTCAATCTAAGGGCAGATTAGCTACGTGTTACTGAGCAGTTCGCCTTCTCTCGAAAGACTTGCATGTCTAATTGCAAACCAAAGAGCCGCAGCCGCCAGCAGGATCAACTGGATTTGAATGTCATTTTTCCGACGGAAAATTGTAAGATTCCTTCGGAAATCAATATTCATTTTTGTTCAAAATGATAAATAATTTCTCCTAACTATTGGCTTTGAAATATCTTTAATGGAAATTAAAAGTATTTTATTGTTAGAACTATAACGTTTGACTTACATACCTCATACCTTAAAGATTTTTGTTCTTTTGCTAAGGCACTCATTTCCATTTTAACAAAATTTGTAAAGAAAAATCATTTATAAATCTTTCGCGGATTTTCGACGGAGAAATCAAAACTGACAAAAGAATTTTTTTCAACTTCATGTTCCAAATTTATGATGTTTTTCAAATTTCTTTCTTCCGCAAAATGTTTTTCAATGTAATGCGTCGCGGCAAAACCCAAACCGACGGCGGCAATTATTGGAAAAACAACATGCGTCGCCGCAAGAATCATTCCTCTCCATTGAACTTTGAAACTGTCGTCGGGAAAATTTCTATTGCAGTAATGGATAAATCCTCTGACTGGATTGTAAAAAT
>CAYZEG010000063.1:655-3661 GCA_964477635.1 Candidatus Woesearchaeota archaeon
ATAAATCTTTCGCGGTTTTTTTGACGGAGAAATGAAGAAGTTGCCGACGGGAAATCTTATCTCGCCCACCCCCCCTTAAGAGCGAAGTGATAATTTGAAAACCGCCGTTGTGTTTTTAATAATTATCTTTAAAATTTTGTATATATTTTTACGAACCGTTCAATATCTTTAATACACTTTTTTCTTTGTTAATCATTTCCTTTTAGCGGAGCATCGTGAAGAATTCCGATGCGGAGCAATAAATAAAATTTATTTCTCCCCTTTCCCAAAAATCTCCCCAATCTTTTTTTTCGCGGTGTAATAAATGTCGGCAGGTTTTGATTCCACGACGTGCTTCCAAACATCAACATCTCCAAGTTCGTCCGCCTTTATTTCTTCCGTCGCCGTTTTCAAAATAACTTCGGCGACTTTTATTGGTTTTATTCCTTGAAAATTCGTCATCTGCGTCGCTGTCATTCCAGGATTCACCGAGAAAATTTTTATCCCCGACGGCAATTCTTTTGCAAGCGCTTGCGTGAATCCGCGGACTCCAAATTTTGTTCCGCAATAAGTTGTCAAATCTACTTGTCCGCTTTTTCCGGCTCTGCTTGAAATGTTTATTATTATTCCGGAATCCTGCGCTTTCATAAAAGGCAGAACCGCTTTTGTCATTTTTACCAATCCTTTGAGGTTTGTGTCAATCTGAAAATCAATTTCCTTGTTGCTTTGCTCTAAAAAATTCTTCCAGATGATTACGCCAGAATTATTTATCAGGATGTCAATTGCTCCAAATTCGTCAATAACTCCCTCAACGCATTTTTTTATTGATTTCTCGTCGGTAACATCCAACCTTACTAAAAGAGATTTGGTTATTTTGTTGCATTCTTTGAAAACTTCCTCGCCTTTTTTCGCGCCCAAATGATAAGTCACGACGACGTGAGCGCCTTCTTTTGCAAACAGCAATGCGGTTTCTTTCCCAATTCCCTGCGAACTTCCCGTAATTAAAACTACTTTGTCTTTTAGGTTCATGATTAAAGAAAAAATTCAGAATATTTAATCTTTATCCCTCTCGCCCACCTGATAAAAAATAGTGCTAACTTGGATAAGCAACGAGATAATTATTGTCAAATGTCGCCAAAATATTTTCAAATCAATACTTTTCATATCAGCGAAAAATCGTGCGGAACGCTGATTTGTAGCAATCAATAAGCGAGGCAAAGCCGAGCGAATTATAACAAAATTCCCGATTCAAGCAAAATATTTTTCCCCTTCTGAGTTGGCTACGTTTGGGCGATTTTTATGGAAGTTTTACTTCCTTTAAAATATCTTGCAATCTCTTTAAAGTAATCAAAATAGTGCAAGAATATTTTTAAACCAAGTTGACTGAAAAGAATCATGGGGGGATTGAAAAAAGAGGATTCTGGAAAGAAATCTCCGTCGGTGAAGTCTAGAAAAAGAAATTATATAATAACTTCGGCCCAAGCTCTTGCAGAGCCGCATAAAGATTTTCTAAAGGGGCTTGAGAGATATGGAAAAGAACATAATTCTGAGATTATAATTCTCCCGATGATGGGAAGGAGTTCAAGAGAGGATATCTACTGGGAAGTTGATAAATTTGGCAATCAAACTGGCGGTTTGGTTGAACATTTTGATAATGAAAAATATAAGGTTGAATTTCATAGAAGCAAATTAAACAACAATCTCTGGATTGAACAATTTGATGTTCAACCGCAAAATATGGATCCATTAACCAGTCAGACGCGATTTTCTTATACATCAACAATTTTTGCAAGTCCAAAACAAAGGATGAAAGCCATTTCAGATTCCAACTTCAAGATGCCAAGACTTATGATGACTACCGGAGCTTGCACATATCCCAACTATGCGACTCGTAGAAATAGGGCTGCGGGAAAAGGACCTGCAGAGAGGAGGAGACGCGGCAACATTGCTGAGAAAGACCATATTTATGGAGCCATACTCGTGGAAGTTGAGAATGAGGAAAGGTTCCATCTAAGAAATGTTCGCGCAGATTCTAGCGGCAGATTTGTTGACTTTGGAGTAAAATATGATGGGGGGAAAAAATCTAAGGCGGAGCTTGAAGCATTAGTTTGCGGAGATTGGCATGTTGGCTATACCGACCCGCTGGTAAGGGACGCTACTTTTGAGATGATTAGAGAATTGAAACCGAAGAGATTAATCCTGCATGATTTCTTGGATATGCATTCAGTGAATTATCATAATGATGACCAACTGGTCACGGGACAAATTTTTGAGGGGGTTGATCGAGATTTTTTATCGCTTGAAAAAGAATTTAGGGACGGAAGAGATGAACTTCTTAAGATGTATGATGTTATGAAAGGCGGGGAAATATATATTGTGGCATCAAATCATCACGATTTTTTAGTAAAATATCTTAATCAAGGAAAACTTGTAAAGGACCCGCATAATTTAAGGATTGCCGTAAAGGTGCTTGATGCTTTTTTGGATAGGAAAGACCCAATTGAAGAAGGCATCAGAAGATATGGAAAAATACCCGAGAGGGTGAAATTCCTTAAGAGAGATGAAGATTTAAAAGTTTGCGGTTATCAGCTTGCCGCCCATGGAGACAAAGGTCCTGGCGGCTCCCGTGGTTCTATAAATACAAAAGAACTGCAATTTAGAAGGTCAATAACTTGTCATGTTCATGGCGCTGAGATTTTAAGAAATACATATGTCGGCGGAACATCAACCCCCCTTTCTCTTTCTTACACTAAAGGAAATCCCACCAATTGGACGAATACTCATGCCCTGCTTTATAATATGGGGCATGCTGGTGCTGTCGAAGTTCCCGGAACTGTTCAGATGATTAATATAATCAACGGAAAGTGGAGAGCAAAATAACTTATTTCTACAAAAATGCATAAAAATAGGATTTTTAAAGATATTTTACCTAAAATAATTACATTGAAAGGAGCAAAAAATAAAATGATAATTAACGACTTGGAGCCTCCCCCCGATGATAGACGCACTCATTTACTTTGGGCTGGG
>CAYZEG010000064.1:0-3550 GCA_964477635.1 Candidatus Woesearchaeota archaeon
GACGCTGAATGGGTTGACAAGACTCCCGCAGAAATTCTGCAATGCAGAAAAGGATGCTGCGTAATTTCCGCGAACACAAAATTTGAAACACAATCCCAATGCGGCCTGGATGGCGGGGAGTTTTTGGCTTCAATAAGCAATGAAGCGCAATGCATCGCAATAAGCCAGAATTTATTGAAAGGCGCTTGCGTCGCTTCCGGCAGAGGCTGCACTTTTACAACAGGATTGGATTGCAATCAAAGACGCGGAAGTTTTTTTTCAGGAGTTTTATGCACCAATCCCGATTTGAAGGAACAGCTTGACATAACATGCAATCCGACGGAAAAAACGATGATTCAAGGAGACAAGGTTTATTGGATGGATTCGTGCGGAAATCCTGCAAACATTTACAACGCCGAAAAGACAAATTCGCAGGATTCAGATTATTGGGCGGTTGTGTCCGCGCCCGGATGCAGTGTTTACAATTCCGACGGAAGCATAAATCAAAATGCGCTGGAAACCTGCGGAAATTGCGACAGATTTTTGGGAACGCTTGCGAAACAAAAAGACGACGCCAGAGTAAATTCAAGATATGGCGATTTTGCATGCAAGGATTTAAGCTGCAAAATTGAAGTTGATTTGAATGACGACGGAGACACGGGCGACAGCGGAGAAAAATACACCAAGAAAAATGGGGAAAAGTGGTGCGTTTATGAGGGAAGCGTTGGAAATGTGACGAGCGGCACGGGAACACTTTCAAGCGACACCGTCGGAAGCGAGCACTGGCTTGGAAAGTGCCAAAATGGAAATGCAGAATGGGAGCATTCAAATTACAGAGACAAAGTTTGCCAGGAAAGGACGACGACAGACTCTGTGACGGGAAACGAATTTGTCACGGCATCCCTTGTGCCAAACCAGGCGCCAAATTGCTTTAATTATAATCCGTTGCAGGACAGCGAGGGAAATGGCAATCAGGAAAGCATAAGCAAATGCGATGAAAACCCCCATTGCACTGTAAAAAAAGTTGACATTGACGAGAAATTCAGCTTCAGCGTCTGCGTTCCAAAATATCCACTTGGGTTTTCCGAGGATTCTCCAGCGCAAAGTTATTGCGCCATTGCAAGCGCCAAATGCACGGTAATTTACAGAAAAAATGAGCAATCATTAAACCCATTTGCAGATGAAGATGACAAGTGGGAGATAGTGATAAACCAAAACTGCGGAACCGAAGAATTCGCGTCAAAAATGAACAATCTTTGCGTCTCTCTTGGAGATTGCGGAAGCTATGTCAATTATGCCGGCAAAGGAACTGACAATGTTGAAATAGGCTATAAAAGAGGGAGTGAAAGCGGAAGACAGCCGGATTTTCCCGTCGTGTTTGGATGGGAAAATTACGCCCAATATTCCGACGAGTCAAAATTCCAAAGCCAGGAAGTGACGCCAATAGCGACGACAGCAGATGAAAATGGCGACGGCGATGGAATCGGCGGAACCGGAAAAGTTGACATTGGAAGCATTGAGGACGCGAGTTTTCTTGGAGATTTAATGAGCGATAATGCAGTTGAATTTATTTTAAGTCTTGGCGGAATTTTGAATAAACCTTTAATTGACAATCCCACGCTTAATGATATAAGCCCGAACAATGCCCTGAATGTTCTTGGTGTTGGGGGATTAATTTACAATCAACTTGCAGTGAGATTTTTTGGGAACACATTGATTCCAGGAGGTTATTATGGAGCGTTTGGGGAAGCACCTGCAACAACAGTTAGTTCATTCGCACCATACGCAAGCGTTGCAATGTGGGCAGTCATCGGCGCTTATGCAGGAGCATATATTGCCAAATCACTTGACATCACCGGACCTGCAGCGACGACGCTTATAGTTGCGGGAGGAACTGCAGGAGCAACGATATCTTATTATTATGCCGTTGAAGCTGTAGGCGCAGTTGGTTGGACAGGTGTTTTCGCTTTAGTTGTAATTCTAGTAATTGTAGTTTCAGGCTTTGGAGAAACTGAAGAGAGAGAAGTCAAATTTACATGCCTTCCTTGGCAAGCGCCGACGGGAACGACATCCGAAGATTGCAATAAATGCAATGAGGGGGTTTTGGAATGCACCAAATACAGATGCGAAAGTTTGGGGCAAACCTGCACATTGATTAATCAAAATACTGATGACAGATTCTGCGAGAGCATTGCTCCCGATGACATCGCCCCCGTCATAACTGCCGGAGAAATAATGCCAAGCGAAAATTACAGCTTTGAAAATGAGCAAAGAGGAATAAGCGTTGACATAAGTGCAAAATATAGTGCAGACGGATGCATGCAAGAATATTCAAAAATAAATTTCACGCTTAATGTTGATGAGTTCACGCAGTGCAAATGGGACTATCAGCCTGCGGCGGACTTTGACAGCTTCCAGAAATTCCCGTCAAGCGGAAATTCTTTCAAAAAACAGCACAATTTCACCATTGAAGGTTTAAGCCTTGGGATGCTTGAAGCATTTGAAATAACGGGAGACATAATAAGCGGATTGCATGGAGAGGTAAAATTATATGTGCAGTGCAAGGATTATTACAATAACATAAATCCCACGCCTTACATCGTGAATTTCTGCCTGACTCAAGGTCCCGACATAACACCTGTTCAGCTTGATAACAGCGTCGTCGCAATCCCAGAGAACAACCTTGTTCTTCCACATGGAACAAGCCAGACGCCCCTGACTTTGTACATTAACGAACCGGCTGAATGCAAATTTGACTATGCAAACAATGATTATGAATTAATGGCTAATGCTTTCAACTGCAACACGGGGGCAACGCCAGATTTTTTGGGAAGATGGAAATGTGAAACACCCGCGGACAATCCAATAAAATTAACCCAAGAAACAAATTCAATACATATAAAATGCAAAGACCAGCCGTGGGAAACCGACGACACAAAGAGGAATGTGAATATTGGAGATTACGCTCATACGCTGAAAGTGACAAAAACACCATTGCTTGTCAATTCAGTTTCGCTTTCCTTAAAAGGCTCGACAGTTCCATTATCGCAAAATATCCGGGGAGAAATAAAAGGCGGAGGAGAAAATTTCAAAGTTGATTTGCTGGCTTCCACGTCGGGGGGAAATCAAAATGGAAGGGCGCAGTGCAGATATGATTTTATTGAATCTCCCCTAACATACTCGGGAGATTTTTTCTTTGAAACTTTTGCGGCAAGCCACAGACAAAAAGAATTGAATATCCAAGACGGAAATTATAATATTTCAGTAATATGCAACGACGACTTGGATAGCGATGGAATCGGCAATGTTGCGGAAAGGTCGGGAGTTTTCTCATTGGTTGTTGACTCCTCCCCGCCAAATATTGTAAGAGCATATCATGACGGCGGAAAATTGAAACTCATTACTGATGAAGATGCAAAATGCGCCTATGGAACTGAAAGAAGTTATTGCAGCCAGGGAAATGTTGAAAACGCAACATCCATGACCGTCGGATTTTCAAAAGAGCATTCAACTTCATGGAACGGCGGACAAACATATTACATAAAATGCAAGGACGTCTATGACAAGGAAA
>CAYZEG010000065.1:0-3463 GCA_964477635.1 Candidatus Woesearchaeota archaeon
AAAAAAGATTTTTAACGCGGAAAAAAATTTTACGTTAATTAATAAAAAACAAAAAAGCGGTTTTTAGATTAACATTTTGCCTTTCTAGGGTGGGCGGGCGGGAATTTATACTATCAAATTGATTTTCTGAAATTGTTTAAATATAAAAACCCGAAAATATTTGTTCAATAATGACAAACGCTAAAAAAATCAATGAAGTTTTTGATAGAGTTCTGCGGGAAATACAACCGTCAAAATATGAACTTGACAAAATAGGACTTAAAACAAAAAATTTCAAGAATAAAGTTGAAAAAAAGATAAAAGAATTTAAAATAAAGGCGGATGTTTTTATCGGCGGAAGCTTTGCAAAAAAGACAATAATAAAGAAAGACGTTTATGACGTGGACATATTCATAAGGTTTGACAAAAAATATGAAAACATATCAGAATTGACAAAAAAGATTCTTCAAGATTTCAAGAAGGTTGAAGCCAAAGGCTCTAGAAATTATTTCATAATTGATATGGGTGATTTTTTCATTGAAGTTGTTCCGGTTGTTAAAACTAAAAATCCCTCCAAGGCAGAAAATGTCACAGACTTGTCATATTCTCATGTCAGCTATATGAGAAAAAAACTTAAGGGCGGGAAAATTCTTAATGATATAAAATTGGCAAAGGCATTTTGCCATGCCAATAAATGCTACGGGGCGGAATCTTATGTCAATGGATTTTCAGGCTATGCGCTTGAACTTTTAGTTTATCATTACGGCGGTTTTTTAAAATTTTTGAAAGCATTTGAAAAAATCAAAGAAGGCGAAGTCATAGACATTGAAAAACATTTCAAGAGCAAAAATGAGGTTTTCATGGACTTAAATGAAGCAAAGTTAAAATCTCCGGTTATTTTAATAGATCCGACGTACAAAAGGAGAAATGCGCTTGCCGCATTATCCCATGAAACTCTTGAAAGATTCAAAAAAATATGCAGAGAATTTTTGAAAAAGCCGAGCGAAAAATTCTTTGAAGCAAGAAAAAATGATTTTGAAAAAGCCGGGAAGGAAGCAGGGAAAAAAAATCTTGAATTTGCCTTGATTGAGATTAATACAAAAAGGCAGGAAGGCGACATCGCCGGAACAAAACTCTTGAAATTTTTCAACCATTTGAAAAAAGAAATTGAAAAATATTTTCTCGTAAGAAACAGCGGATTTGAATACAATGGCGAACATGAAGCCAAAGGATTTTTTTCATGCAAAGGCAAGGGCGAAACAATAATCAAAGGTCCGCCGGCAAAACAGGAAAAAAATGTGAAGGCGTTCAAAAAATCACATAATTATACATTTGCGAAATCAGGGAGGATTTATGCAAGGGAAAAAATCAATTTCAATCTGAAAGATTTTTTAAGAAAATGGAAAAAGAAAAATTCAAGGAAAGTTGAAGAGATGGGTGTCAGTGAATTAAGAGTAAGTTAATTATTAAAATTTGTCTCTTCTTGGATTGCACGCTTGGAAGAAAATGTTTTATAAACAACTTTTTTGTCATTTTAAAACCTATATTTTTTATTTATTAATATAATCCTTCAAGTTAACATTTCTGTAACTAACTTCGGCGTTATCATTTACTGTTAATATCCCCGTTTGTCCAACATCCAAATATCCTGAATTCCAAAACAAGTTGTTCACAAACGCCCCTTGTCCAACCCGATTTCCATTTAAGTCATTTGCCCTATGTCCGCTTTCGTGAAAATGCCCTGAAACCGCTTTTGTTATTCCGAGTTCTTCATATAATCTTTTCAAATCCTCGTTTCCCCTATTTTCTTTTTTCAAAACCACTGGCGCGCCCGCTTCAAATATTAAAATTTCACCGCTTTTTCAAACAAAGCCGCAAATGCCTGCGCAAAAAATTCTGAATTCAGCCATATCGCAGAATCTTCATCCTGATTTTTTGAAACATAAAAGAGGATTTGTTTTCTGTCAATTATAAAGAATTTTGAATTTATGCTTATTTTCTTTATCTTCATTTCAATCTTGGCTGAAATTTGCTTCACCAGTTTATCGTCTCCAAAAAGAGCCACGCTTATTTTGACGTTTGATTTCTTAAGCTCCTGAAATGCCTGTCTGAAAAGCTTTATCTTAGACATGAATTCCACAGCATCCGTGCAAATTATCAATTCTTCTTCGACATTTGCCATCAATTCCCTGACTTGATTTGAAATATTAGATTTTCCCTTCAAAGCCAAAGACATTTCCTCTTTCTTCACGGGGCTCATTCCCTCAATATAAAGTTCTTCAAGCTTTGTGAATTCGTCCGATTTCCTTATATTGGAAAGCTCAACAACTTTTTCATTTGCGTCATTTCTTACATTATTTTTCAGCTTTTCAATTATTATATTCGGCCTAACTCCGATATATTTAACCGGCTTGTCTAATTTTGCTATTGCAAAACCGCTCTTTTCCAAGCTTTCCAAAACATCATAAGTTCTGCTTCGCGGTATTCCGGAAATTTCCGCCACTTCTCCCGCCGAGGCGATTCCTTTCTTCAAGAGGGCAAGCCAGACTTTCGTCTCGTAAATGTTAAGTCCAAAGTAGTCCTTAATCCTGCTTACAAGTTCTTGCTTTACTATCATGAAAAAGCAAAAAAAACAGATTATATAAATCTTATGATTTGTCACTTTTCTAAAGTGGGAACAAAAAGGCAAGATTTAAATAATAACTTTTGCGGAAAATAATATGAAGCAGAAAGTTGGATTTGGAAATTACGGCATCCCTGCAAAAATGCCATACAATGAGTATAGTGGCAAATATATAGTTGTAACGACTGCAAGCGGAGAAACCGTCAGCGGGAGATATGCAGGCGTTTCACGGGATGGCAATATGATTCTCAACCCTCATCAAACATTTTCCTGGTCAGGTCTTGGAGTAAGAAAGGAATTGTCTAATGATAATAGGGAAATAAGCCCGACGCATATTAAGGATATAACGCCAACAACCTTGGAAAATTTGACAAGTTATTTTTCCCATTCAAATGCAAGAGAAGTGATGGATGAAACAAAAAGGCAAAAAGAATATTTAGAAAATTGCAGAAACCTCTCAAATGAATTATTCAGATTGGGCGGGCTTAAATAAAACTTCAAAATAAACTGGATAAAACAAACCCTGCAAAAATTCCCGCGGTTATGAACGGCATTGCAGGATAGAATTTTTTCTTTTCAGCCAAGAAGAACAGGCATCCCAATCCAAGCGCCGCGCCGAATATGATAAAAATTGCTGGAATCAATCCGAAAGTTTTCAGCATTACTCCCGCCATAATTATTGGAAACACAATATCTCCGCCGCCAAGAATTGCGATGTTAACCTTAACTTTTTTCAGTTTTGCGGATTTGGAAAGCTTCATTCTCTGCATCTGCAATTTGACTTTTTTGGAAGCATATGGAATGAAAAATCCCGAAAAGACATTAAGCTTGTTTATCTGATATTTTGCCATTTTCTGCATT
>CAYZEG010000066.1:0-3366 GCA_964477635.1 Candidatus Woesearchaeota archaeon
TTTTTTCCTTCACACAAGTAAACAAACTGGTTTCCCTGTATGTAATTGGTAATGCTTGTTGTTAGATTGAGAACACAGTTACCATCGCTGGTGGTCAAAGCGCATATTTCATTCCATGCAGAACCGGTGAAGTTCGCTACATAACAACTTGCACCTTCACCGCCACCAAAAGTGGCAAAGCCGTTAATATGAATAAAAATTGAATTAATGTCTGCAGGAGTTTCAGATATAGTAAAATTGAATCTGAATGACGGCTCTGTATTTGAACCGCCAGCCTGAGTTATATATCCCGTGTTATCACTCTGAACATTTGTGTAACTTGCAATTTCTGTCCCTCCAATGCCATCTGTTCCCCACACGGGAGGGAAAGTTGTTTCAGCAGCATTTACATAAACAAAATGAATTGTTCCCTGTCCCGAATTATAATCATAATTTCCCTTTGGGTCTATTATATGCTCAAACTCCACAGAACCCCCGACAACTTTCAAATCAAAAGTGTCTTGGCTATAGCCCTCTGAATTTCCGCTCCAAACTGGCGATTTAATTTCCCCCACAGAAAAACTTATATATTCAGAGTTATTAGCATCTAAAATGTCTGAACTAAATTTTCTGCCGGAAGAATTAAGGACTAAATCTGCATCAAAGTTGCTTGGAAGAGCATTAATCAGAGTAATGAAAGAAGATGTATTGGAAAGGTACAAAGAAACACGCGAGTTGACTGATGAAGACTGGGAATTCTGCGAATCCATTGACTGGCATCCCGTTGATGAACTGCCCCAAAAACCAGAACATATTAAAGAATTGAAGAAAGCATTGAAAGAACCAAATGGCAAATCATATAACTCCGCTGGAGATTTTTTTAAAGAATTAGATTCAAGATGAGTTATAGATTCACTTTCCGTGATTCCTGTAAAAATGCCATTTTCAAAGCCGTCAAAAAAAACACTTTTCTCAGAAAAATTCTTGACAAAAAAATCAATGAAATCATCCTCAACCCCTATCATTACAAACCTCTCAGGCACGACCTCAAAGGAGAAAGAAGAGTCCATATTATGAAAAGTTTTATCCTCAAATTCATTATTGATGAAAAAAACAAGTCCATTATTTTCATTTTCTTTGGACATCACGACGACGCCTATTGATTCATTAAAACCAGCCATAATCTCGCCTAATTCCCCCTTGCTAATTTTTCTTAAGTTTTCATCTTTCAATATCATCTCGTGCATTTCTCCATCTTCCCCCCCTAAATTAGTTAACAAAACTTTGTTGTATTCGTTAGATTTTATTGAAGAAAATTCCGCAATTTTTTCATTTTTGTTTCGTTCATAAACTTCAACTCGTGGATTTCCGCTTGTGATTCTTGGATAAATAGTTATATCATTTTTGTTTGTAAGATTTTTTTCAAAAGTAACTCTTGCATAATGTCCGCCTGAAATTGTTTCAGACCAAATTCCGTCAAGATTTTTCACAGAATTTGTTATATCTGAAATAAAATTTCTGTTTGAATCCAAGTGCTTCGCATTTATTATTTCAATTAAATTTGCTTTTGACAAATCAAATTCAGTTGCCGTGCCTAAAAATCCAACAAGCAAAATCGTGCAGAACAAAAACAAAAAAGTCCAGAAAAAGAAATTCTTTTTCTTCTTGTATTTTCCCTCGTATTCTGTAATTACCTTACCTTTGACTCTCTTAGAATGATATACATATGGTCCAAAGACTTTTCCATTTCTGCGAATATATTTCTTATACGACATTCAACCCTCTTTTGTGAAATTGCGAACCTAAATTATTTCTGAAAAAAGAGGTAGGGTAACTATTTAAACGTTATTGGAAGGGGTGTTTTGGATAAAATAACGGTTACCTTACTAATTGGGGAAATTTATTGCTTCAAATCGGCGTTCCGCACGATTTTCCGCCGATGTAAAAAATGATAATTGGAAAAAATTTTGGCGGCGTTTAATTAGTTACATCATAACTTATCTAAGTTAATACTTGTCTCCTTAAGGGCAGGTTGGGAACAAATTCGTGGTAGAGAGAAATTAAGCAGACAAATAACTCGTGCGGGGTTGCGAATAGGCGGGGGCGGTAATATTCAACAAAAAATAGCCGATTTTATTATAACGCAACGGCTGATTTTGCATTAACACTTGTCTTCTTAAGGGCAGGTTGGGAAAGAATTCAGAAATCAGAATCGTATGACAAAAAATCACCTAACGGAATTAATCAATTCCTTATTAAAACGGGACGCTTTTAGAATTTCCACTCCGATAATCTCTCCTTTTTTGTTAAACTCTATATTTATTCCGGGAACAATCTCTTCAAATCTATCCTCTTCCCCCTCCTTAAAATAAATAAAAAGAGAGTCCGATTCCGCATCATAATTGTATTTTTCATTCATATTTTGTCCACCTTCCACTCAAAGTCCTATTCATTATTTTCTCATCAGAAATTGGATGGATTGTTATCATGTTAATCTTATCATTATTTTCTTCATAAGCCACCATAATATTTCTAAACTTATTGCCATATTTAAGCCTTTTTATGGCTACTTTATTTTTTTCAAAGTTATCTCTAAATTTTACATCCGGGTTTTTATAAATCAATTCAGGATAATTTTCGGGAAAATTTCTAATTTTCAACCTTAACTTTAAATGTAGAGTATAAATTATCTTTCTCATTTAATTTTATTAAAAGATTATCATATTTAAGATTATTTATAAAAAGTTTGCCCTGCTTATTTATGGGAGTTTACTAAAAAGAAATTAATGATAAAAAAAACGGACGATTCTAAAACATAATTTTGGATGTATGGTTAGTATTTCGGGATTTTTGGGCGGGTGGGCGGGACAAAGTTTCGTTTAAGAAACGGATGAAAAATCCCCGATTATTTCCGGCTTGCCTTTAAGAACGTCTTTGGCATTAAGTATTTCTATGGCAAGAGGATTGCCGTTTTCATCGTAGTCTATTATCAATCCTTCTTTAATTTCATCGCTTTCGGCTATTTTTCCTTCTTTAAAACGCACATAAACCACATTGGCTTCCTTGTCAAATTTTATTTTCATTTTTCCAATATTTCTTTATTTTAGATGTTTTATAAACAGTTATTCCAATTATTAAATCTTTCTTTTCCCTGAAAATTGCCCTAATTAGATATTGTTTATTATTAATGGGGCATATTTTTTGGGCTATTTTTAATCCATTTATTTCAGGAGCAATTTGTTCCGGATTTGAAAGAATTTCTTTGATTAATTTTATATCTATGTCTCTTTCTTTTGCTTGCTCTTTTAAGTGTTTTAATAATTTGATTTTCACATAGGAAACAATAAATTTATATTTTTATAACTTCTTTATAAGAGCCAATTTAGA
>CAYZEG010000067.1:0-3333 GCA_964477635.1 Candidatus Woesearchaeota archaeon
CGACAAAAAAATTCTCGAGGCTGAAATAGTTGACACGCTTCTCACATTGACTTCAGATTTAATATCAATCGGACAATCAAAGGGAAAATTCGGCGGAGGAAAAAGAAGGGCATGGAGGCAGACGCAGAGAAAAACCATGCAGAGGAATGTTCCGACGTTCTCGACTTTTGCCGTCGTCGGAGATGAAAACGGACATATAGGAGTGGGAATGGGAAGGGCGGCCGAGACCCTTCCGGCAAGGGAGAAATCAATAAGAAAAGCCAAATTAAACATCATGAAAATCCGAAGAACTTGCGGGGCATTTGATTGTTCATGCTCAGAACCGCACACAATTCCATTTGAAGTAAGGGGAAAAGCGGGAAGCGTAAGAGTGATATTAACCCCCGCGCCTCAGGGAACCGGACTTGTCGTCGGAAACGAACTTAAAAAAGTCCTCAAGCTTGCGGGAATAAAAGATATGTACAGCAAAACTTTCGGACAAAAAAGAACATCATTCAATCTTGTAAAGGCGTGCATTGAAGCATTGAAAAAAACAAACAGAAAATCTGACGGGCATACGCATCGTCAAGAAGGGAGCTCGGCAAAATGATATGCGCAATAAGAATCAAGGGAAATGTCGGAATAAGAAGAGAAGTTGCTGAAACTTTGGACAGGATGAGAGTCAGAAGAAAATATGCCTGCGTCGTTTTGAATGAAACAAAAGACAATCTTGGAAGAGTAAAAAAAATGAAAGATTTCGTAGCGTACGGGGAAATCAGCGACGATGTTTTTGAAAAATTGATTGAAGCCCGCGGAAAACCGCTGGACAAAACAAAAAAAATAGATGCAAAGAAAGTTGTTGCAGAAATCAAGAAAGGAAAATCATACGAAGAGTTGAACCTTAAACCGTTTTTCAGGCTTCATCCTCCGCGAGGCGGAATTGAAAGCAAAAAACATTTCGGAGTCGGAAAAGGCGTTCTTGGGAACAACAAAGACAATATTAATAAATTAGTGGGAAGAATGTTATAGCGAGGGGACACCCCTACGCATTGCCCCCGAGGAAAAAATAAATAAAAAATGAAAATAAAAAAACGCAAGAGATCATCAAGAATGAAGGGACGCGGAATGGGAACTCATGGAAGAGGTTCAAGAAAAAAGGCGAAGAAGTCAGGGCATCATGGTGGTCCGGGAATGGCTGGAAGCGGAAAAAGAGCAGACCATAAAAAATCGCTTGTTATAAATCTTTACGGAAACAATTATTTTGGAAAGCAGGGAATAACAAGCCGCGGAACAAAGAGAGACATGAGAAAGAGAATTAATTTAAGGGATGTTGAATTGAATCTTGAAAGCTATGTGAAGAAAGGGCTGGCGAAAAAATCCGGAGACAAATATGAGATTAATCTTGGAAAATATAAAATTCTCGGCGGTTCAAAAAATTACAAGCCGAAAAAAAAGATGATGATAAAAGCGATGGAAGCGTCCGAAACAGCGATGGAACTTGTCAAAAGCGCCGGCGGAGAAATCGTTTTAAAGTAACAAAATTATTCTTAAGAGGAAGACGTTACAATTAATTTTGGTGCTTTGGGTTTAACATAAACATCATATTGAGAATGGTCATCTAAATTCACTTTCCTAATATCTCCTTGCAATAAGTTTCTTACACCAAGTTTGAATGCTCTGGGATTAATTGTAAGATTAGCGTCCCGGTCTCCCAAAAAAAATACTCCCTGAGGACTTAATGACTCTCCTAATGCAGGAAGATCAGAGTCTAATAATTGAGATTTACCTAGAGCATTATCCTCGTGAATTATGTCAATATTTTTGTATAATGGAATAATTCCTTTGTTCGGCAAATTTATTTTGATACTCTTTAGCTCGTCGGCATCAGAGGTTATAAAGTGAACCAACCCTCGGTTTTTAAGAAAAAAATTATTGTAATCTGAATGGTTCAAACCTGAAAAACTTCTTACTTCTTCATCAGACATTATTGCCGGATTGAATATCAAATTTGAAACAACATAAGCAATCTTACCCCGTCTTACTAAATCTTCAGTTGATTTGGCCAAGCGGATAAATGGTATTCCATACATGCCTCCAAAATCCAAGGCGATAACACTATCAATGCAGTTTCCTTTTTTTTCGGCCAAAACATTCATTAGTTGTTTATAAATTACAGACTCTATCCCCTCTAATGTAACACCATTTTCGTTTACAGATGCAGGACATTCTTTAGCCAAACCGCCGTCATATCTTATTCCCCTAATTGGCCAGCATTCCTTTCCCTGCAATCTTCCATGGTCTCTGCTAACTATATGGGTAGCTCTTCTTTTATCATATCTAGGTGCGTATTCCATATCGAAATGTTTTTTCCACTCTATTTAAACCCTTTCATTTATAACTACTTATAAGTAGCTAATATAATTTCATAAAAAAGATAATCATTTTAGATAGGATATTAGTTAATCTGTGACATTCTCCGTCGGCTAAAGCGGACGGATTTCTTGCGAAAAGTCTAATATGGATTTGAGAAATCGTTTTAAAATAATTGTCTTTTGGATTTTATAAAATCTTGAAGTTCTCTTTCCGCAACCGACATGTCAATTGGTTTTTGGATTCCGCCGAGAGATTCTAATTTGTCAATTCCCTCAAGAACTATTTTTTGCTCTTCAGTTATTTGTCCGCCATATTTTAATACTATTTTTGCGAGTTTAGAATCATAAAGCGCCATGTCATAATCAAAAGGGCTTGCGAAAACGCCCCGATAAGTGTGCTCATATAATCCTGTTGTTCCTGCATACTGGCATCCAACCATTTTTAAAATTATCAAACATGCTTTTTATATTTTTGTATTCTAAACCTTTAAAAATGAATTTCATTAATATTAAATCATGGATTTAAGAAATCTTTTTAATTACATTCCGGAAGTCAGAAAACCAGAGGAAAAAAAAGTTGATTTTAAAACAAAGTTCAAATGGACAATTGCGATTATCGCGCTTTTTTTTGTTCTCGCCAACATTCCTCTTTTTGGATTAACAAATAATGCGTTGGACAGATTTGAATATCTTGCAATAGTTCTTGGAACGGATTTTGGAAGCATTATTTCCCTCGGCGTTGGTCCAATTGTGATGGCTTCCATTATTTTGCAATTGCTCACAGGTTCTGGAATTCTTAGCATTGATTTAACGACCACGGAAGGGAAAAAATTTTTCCAGGGAGTCCAAAAACTTCTTGTCATATTTTTTATAGTCTTTGAGTCAATGGTTTATGTTTTAATGCAGGGGCTTCAGGCATCTCCAGGATTTGTCCAAATAGTAATTTTGCCTATCCCGCAGTATTTTCAACAAGAGAAACGTG
>CAYZEG010000068.1:0-3200 GCA_964477635.1 Candidatus Woesearchaeota archaeon
TCTGCTTTTGCCCTTCTTGTATTTCACGAAGCTTCTCAAGCTGTTTCTCAACCCTTTCTTCCGAGAATTCGTGCTCGTCAACAAGAATCTTTTTTATTTTTTTCTCGTCAATTTTTTTGAATTTGAAATTTGCATTGACAACATTTGGCTTATGAAACAATTGGAAAATTTCTTTCCAGTCAAATTTATCCTCTTCGGACAGGGATTCCATTTTCTCACCGACGCTTTTGAAAATAAGAACTGGCTGTTTGTGCTGTCTTACTATTTGAAGGGCTTTTTTCTGCCCGATTCCTGGAATTCCTTTTGGATTGTAATCCGTGCCAACCAAAATTCCCAAGCAAATTAATTGATCCAGATTTATTTCAAGATGATTAAGAACATGCTCCAGTTCAATAATCTCCGGCTTTATATCAACATAACCTGAAATGGTTTTTCTTTTTCTGGCAAGGGTTAAATTTCTTACAAGTTTTGGAGCGCCGAAAAGGATGGAGTCATAATCTTGGCTTACCGACGCATAAACTTCTTTTTTTATTCTTGCGAGATATGCGGCTTCCGCCTCCCCCTCGCTCGGAGCTTGAACGGCGGGAATTCCCATCGCTTCCAAAAGCTCCATGCTCTCACGAATCATGTCGTCGTTTAATCTTATCAGTTGAGAACCGTATCTTTTCATTCCTTCAGAATCTTCTTTACTTTTTGCGCTTTCATATTTTTCCAGCGCATTTTCCCTATTCTCTTTTCTTGCCTTATGAGTTCTGATTTTTTGCTCGGGGGGAATTCCGTCAAAAACATAAACCAGTTTTATTCCTTCAGAAAGAAGATTTATATTTCTGTGGAAAATTCCCGAAAGATGGCTTGTGATTCTTTTTTTTGAATCCATCAGAGGAGTTCCGTCGGGCTGCCTTATTGAAGAAAGAAATTGGTACAGCGTGTTAAATGCGTCAACGCAGACAATTTTTCCCTTCAACTCGGATATATTAATTTCCCTTCTTGGAATTATCTCGCTTATGCTCAAACCCATGTTTAAAACAGAAACACGAAATTAATAAAACTTTTTGATTAAATTTTTTCAAGATTTTGCCTTATTCCTCTGAACTTTTCCGCAGCTTTTTGCCGCCTTTTACTAATTGAATAAAGTTTATCATATTCATTATACAAATGTCTTCCCTGCCTTCTATCTTCTTCATTAGGCTGACTTTCCACAAGCCCTCTCCCAGGATAATTTTCTTCCATATATAAAAATCTTAAAAAAGCTATATAAATCTTATTATTTTCTAATTTCATGAAAACCGACTTTATCCCCCTTGATTATGACTATTTTGATTTTCAGGGAAGAAATTACATAAGAATAATCGGGAGAAGCAGCAAGGGGAAAAGAATTTGCATTATTGATTCCTGCCCTGTTTTTTTCTGGGCGATTTTGAAAGACGAAGTTGACAAGGAAAAAATAGAAAAGTTGATGAGGAAGATTGCAAAAATTAAAATTGACGCAAAAGGAAGAAACACGCGGGTTGAAAAGGTTGAAGCTCACAGCAAAAATTTTCTCGGCAAAAAAGTCAGGGCGCTTAAAATTTTTGCGACGAACTACAAAGATTTGCATGATATTGCCGATGAGCTGGATTTTGATGAAATTGAAAAAAGGAGAGGCTATGATTTAGGATTTATAACTCATTATATAATTGAGAAGAAAATTCTTCCGTGCAATTGGTATGAAATATCTGGGGGGATTTTGAACAACTCCCTTGAATTTGGAGGAATGGACATGGCTTTTAATGTGGATTTTTTCATAAAACTTGAAAAGGCTGAAAAAATTGACGGCGTTATATTCAAGCCGAAAATAATCGCCTACGATATTGAAACTGATGAGATTCAAATAGGAAAGGGGGAGATTCTTATGATTTCTTTAATTTCTGACGGGCTAAAAAAAGTAATAACATGGAAAAAGCCGGGGAAATTTCCCGACGTTGAATATGTCAAGAATGAAGCGGAACTTTTGGAAAAATTTTCTGAATATGTGAAAAAAATTTCTCCGGATTTTTTGGTGGGATATTTTTCAGACGGATTTGACTTGCCGTATTTGAAGGCGAGAGCGGAAGAACTTAAAGTGAAATTGGATTTGGGATTGGACGGAAGCGAGCCGAAATTTTCAAGAGGAATTGAGCTTACCGGAAGAATAAAGGGCATTGTTCATATTGACTTGCTGAAGTTCATCAAAACTGCTTATTCGCAATATATGCAGTCTGAAACTCTTTCATTGAATGAAGTTGCCGGAGAATTTTTGGGGGAAAAGAAGAAAGAATGGAAGCACAAACATTCATCAAAAATTGAAGACGACGGATGGGAAAAATATTATGAATATAATCTGCAGGATTCTGTTTTAGTTTTCCGTCTTTTTGAAAAAATATGGCCGGATATTCTGGAATTTTCAAGAGTAATGTCCGAACCAATTTTTGAAATTTCAAGAAATGGCATGTCAAAAAATGTGGAGTCATACATTCTGCATCATCTTGAGAACTTCAACGAAATTCCGGAAAAAAGGGCGATGCACGAAGAAATTTCAAAAAGAATGAATCTTGGAAAATACGAGGGGGCTTTTGTTTTTGAGCCGACTCCTGGTTTATATGAAAATCTTGCGGTTTTTGATTTTACAAGCAGTTACGGAAGCACAATTGTAACTTATAATCTTTCAAAATCAACTCTTTTGGAAAAAGCTGAAAAAGACGCGCATATGATTGAAATCTCCGGGGAGAAATTTTATTTTTCAAAAAAGCCCGGATTTTTTCCGGAGATGCTGAGGGAAATTATTGAACTGAGAAAAAAATACAAAAGGGAGTTAAAAATAAATCCTGATGCGATAAAAATGGCAAGGAGCAATGCGTTTAAACTTTTGGCGAACGCGGCTTACGGATATCAGGGCTTTTTTGGGGCGAGATATTATTCCCGCGAAGCGGCAGCTTCAACGGCGGCATTTGCGAAAAAATTGATAAAGGAAGTGATTGATTTGATAAATGCGGAGAAATACAAGGTAATTTATTCTGATACCGACAGCATAGCGTTTCCTCTTGGAAAGAAAACAGAAAAGCAAACGCTGGACTTTTTGAAAAAACTTAATTCACAACTTCCTGGAATAATGGAATTGGAATTGGAGGGATTTTTCAAACGCGGAATTTGGGTTACAACGAGAGCTGGAAAAATCGGGGCAA
>CAYZEG010000069.1:0-3199 GCA_964477635.1 Candidatus Woesearchaeota archaeon
AGTGAAAGAAAGGAAACCATGACTAAAATGGAAAGGGCGGGATTTGAAGAAATGCAAAATGAAAACTCAGGCAAAAAATATTTAACTAAAAGAAAGTATTAATCAGATGGTTGGAGATTTAGGAAAAAAAGTTGATGATATTTAATTATCACAAAAGCGGTTTTCACATTAACATTATATCTTATGCGGAGCCGGTTAAGAAGTTTTAAAAATTAGAGAATATATCTCATTTGATAAAAATGGTGGAAAGCAATTATCATATCTCAGATATTTATCAGGGCGGATACTCTGCTTTTAATGAACCGTCCAGCAGAAATTACAGCCCTGTTTTTACAGGATATAATATGCCCATGGTGGAATCAGTGCAACCCACAATAAACGGGTATGAGGCTTCCATGGGAACAAGGCTTGGAATTTCGACAGACCCGAGAACGGCAAATATTCTAAAAGAAGTTTCCGAGAAAATTGCGCCGGGACAAAAAGTCATGGAGCTTTCGCTTATTGACATAGGCGAGGCCACGGCATCCATTCCAAAACAACATTTGGATGAAGTAAGAAGATTGTCAAAGCTTACAGGGGTTGAAATCACAGTTCATGGTCCAATCACAGATGTTTCCGGCGTTGTCGGCGGAGAAGGCGGTTTTGCCTTTAATGAAGACAGAAGAAAACAAGTTGAAAGAAAACTCTTTCAGGCAATTGACAGGGCTCATCAGATAAATCCGGACGGAAACATCCCGGTAACATTTCACACGTCGAATCAATTGCCCGGCGCCTCTTTGGAAAAAACAAAAGAAGGGGAAAAAATAATCGCAATGCCGATTGTCAATCAAGAAACGGGGCAAGGAGCGCAGGTGAAAAGCGACATTGTTTATCAACCCATAATGCACGACGAGAAAGGAAAAATGATTCCCCTAAGTGCAGGGAAGGAATATGATGTTTATGAAAAATTAGAAATGAGGAACCACACGGAATGGGACAATTCGCTTTCGCAAATAGAATTTAACAGGGAACATGCCAAGAGAATAATTCATGATATTAATCCGGTATTTATCGGCAAATATATTGAATATGAAAGGGACAGGCATGAGGGGAAAACTCCGAATTTTTCACGGGAAGAATATGAAAAAATAGAGAGGATACATTTTGCAAAAGAATATATCAAACAGGCTGAACTGCAAATGAATTCCGCCTTTGAAATGGCTTACAAATTTGGAACGGACCAGGAAAAGAAGGTTTTGGAGGAATTGGCAAAAAGATACAGGGAAAATCTCGGTTTTGGCGAAAATGGAAAAGTTGATGTTGAAAAATACTATAATCCGGTGAATCAATCCGAGGCAATTGGCGGGATGACGAATGTTTTGGGGCGGCTGCGCCCCCAAATTTATGTTCCTGTTGAAGAATATGCGCTGAAAAGAACTTCTGAAAGCTATGGCAATCTCGCTCTTGAAGCTTACAAAAAATACGGATATAAAAAAGAGAAAGACACGACGCCAATGGTTTTAATTGAAAATCCTCCCGCGGGAGGCGGTTTGTCAAGAGCAAAGGATTTGAAAGATGTCATTCAAGGCGCGAGAAAGGAATTTGAAAAAAGAGCGGTGCAAGAACTCGGCATGTCGCAATCCGACGCTGAAAAGCACGCGGAGAAAATGATTGGCGCGACTTGGGATGTCGGACATATAAACCAGCTTAGAAAATATGGATTTGAGGGAAAAGACATAATCGAAGAAGCCGGGACAATTGCGCCGTTTGTAAAGCACGTTCATCTCTCAGACAACTTCGGATTGGACAATGTTGAATTGCCGATGGGGATGGGAAATGTTGATTTCAAAGAGGTCATGCAGAAGCTTGGAAAACAGGGAGAGGAAGCAAGGAAAATTATTGAAGCGGCGCATTGGTGGCAATTCCAGCAAACTTCTCCCGTCGGAGTTTCCATGGAAGCGCTTGGTTCCCCATTATACTCAATGAAGCAGGCTCCGTATTGGAATCAGATTCAAGGAGTCAACGGAGGATATTTCGGGGGATATGGAAACTTTTTGCCGCAGATAAATTATGAAACGTTCGGAGGCGGATTTTCAAATCTTCCGACGGAATTGGGAGGGCAGCGGGGCGGAGCTGGGCGAAGCAGAATGGGCGGAACGCCGATGGAGTAATTTATTAATTAAAATATATTAAAATAAATATGGCAAGAAAAAATAAAGGGGCAGATCAAGATAAAGGAAAGATGATTAATTCCGCCGTGCAAATAGGAATGGGAGAAATAATCAGGCAGCATCCTCGTTTTAGAAATCTTGGCGGATACATGGCAAGGCATCTTGATTCTGGAAAAATTAATTTGGCCATTAGAGGCGGATATGAAGAAGCTAAAGAAAAGAAAATTCCAAGAGATGATATTAATGAGTATGTCATGAAGCACGTTGCAAATTACGTCGCGAGTGGAAGCGCATTCAATGAAAAAGGAAAAGAAGTTTTATTAAAAAAAGGATTGGAAGACAAGGCAAAAAGCGGGTTTTTCAGCGGATTTTTTGCACGAAGAGAATTAGCTGGAGAAAAATATTTGGACCAAGCAATGGATAGTTTTAATGAATTACACGAAATGTTCAAATCTGGCGAAGGTTATGAGATGCCAGAATTAGAGAAGCCATTGGGTTATCTGAATAAATTAGGTTTCGCCACGCCTGCGATTGAAGTATTAAGGGATGCGGGACTTATTAATGGGAGACAATATTCCAAAATAAAAGATAAAATTAGAAAGGGTGCGAAAGAAGCAACAAGGGAATTTGCAAGCAATTTGGAAAAATACACAACATATCAAAAAGTTGCCGCCGTGGTTTTGGGAATTTCCGGCGTCGGACTTTTGCTGACACTTGGAACAAAAATTACCGGCGGAGTTATCGGCATTGCAAACAATAATGAAACAATCGCGGCAATCCTCGGCGGAATGTTCATAGTTTCTTCTTTGGTTCTGTTTTTCAAACGCATTTGAAATACACTCACTGTCGCTTGCTTATTTATTGCTCCGCGCCAAAAGACACCTAAACCAAGTAAATCCTATCGGATTTAGCATCGCGGTTTCTTTTGTAAACTTCTTTTTAAATGAAGGCACTCCGCTAAGAAAAAAATAATAACGAGAAGGAAATTTATAATTTGAGTTTTAGTTTAATTACAATCGGCGAATTTAAGTCAACATTCCCCTTCTTCG
>CAYZEG010000070.1:0-3164 GCA_964477635.1 Candidatus Woesearchaeota archaeon
ATTTCTGTTAAAATCTTAAGAAGAATTGTTTTTTAAAAGTTTGTAAGTCGGGAATAGGCCACCTTCTGTTGTTCGTTGTTTCTCTTGAAGAGACAAACCGAACATGTTAACATTCGACTAAGCCTCCAAAGGAGTTGCACCGGTTGAGATGCTCGTTTCATCAAATCTTTCGCTTCAAAGCTCCACGCAAGTTTCATAACTCCGCGAAAGCTGTGTCGTTTCTGTAGCAGCGCTTTTCCTCGCGGAAATCTTTCTTTCGAAAGACAACCTTAATGTGGTGGGCGGACCTTCCTCACGACGTGAACATTTCTGTTCACGAAGTCCCCGAAGGGAGAGCTTAGAAATCATATCTTGGATTTCTTGTTCATTTAAGAACAAAGCTCCGAAGTTAACTGCCCGACTTACAAGAATACAAAAAAGAAGGAGTTTTTAAGCTTTTTTATCAGTCTTTTTCTCACTATGCTCTTTGTAATCATCTCTGAATAAATCATATCTTCTTCTGGTTAAATGATACAGTTCTTTTGTGCCCCAACCGGAAACCAATGCCGTGCCACCCAACAAAAGCATCATCCATCCTGCATAATCTGTCAATCTGGCGGGATTTTCTCCAAAAAATCTTTCTCCGATAAAATATATTCCCCCTATGAATCCGGCAGAGCTTGCACCGCATATTCCTGCAGTGAATGGAGTTACTAACCCTCCATACCATATGATGCCTCCAATATTTTTACATAAACCCAATTTAGTCACTTCTTTCTTTTTGTACCTGTCCATAAGAAAGCTAAGTTCTGCCGTTTCTTTCTTTTTACGGCGTTTTTCCAAAAGAGAGATAAGGCCCATAAAATCCCATAGATTTTTTTGTTATAAGCATTTGTGTGGAATAATGCCCGTTATCAAAGAATGCCATTCACCCTTTCAAGTACCCATTTTTTAATTGGGCCTCCTTCTTTTTTGTCGAAATAATTTGGATTGTCTTTTGGAGTTTCAGGATCAGTTTCAAATTCTTCAGCTTCCAAATAATGTATTGCCGCGGTTTGTGAGATATGAACTCTTGGGCAGAATGTAAATCCAATCATTGAATAAATTGTACGCATTCTTGAAAGGCATGAAAATTCGCCCTCTCTTGATAAGTCATCCAAATTTGGGGTTTTTTTGGCTCCATACATTTTTCTTAATTTTAAAAGAAGTCGGACATCATACTTTTTTGGAACTTCTTCGTTAAGAATTTTAATCGCTTGTCTTTGCAAAGAGCTTATTCCCTTTGGAATTCTGATTATATGTCTGACATATTCTTCCTGAAGATTATTCAAGTCATGCAATATAAAACTCCCGCCTTTCCAAAACCCGTTGAATTCAAGACTTGTAGAAAAGTTTTTTTCAATTCTCAGTCCGCCGTGAGTGTAAGGGACTTCGGTATATTTTTCTATACTTCGGGCAAAAATACTTGTTCCATGAAAAAAAACAGCATCTCCGGCATACAACTCCTCGGACATGAGCAATAATGTGAATTTTTCTTTTTAAATATTGTTAAAATCAATTCTTTTTCGATTAGATAACTTTTTATATCCTTTTTGCTTATATTTTTTACTTAAATAAAAGGAGGTGTGAAATGAAAAAAGGAATGGTTGATTGGACTGCACTTGTCCTTGTGATAGTCGGAGCACTTAACTGGGGACTTGTAGGCTTATTTGGTTATAACCTTGTAGAATCGCTGCTTGGAGCTTGGCCGTTAGTTGTAAGAGTTGTATATGCTCTTGTCGGTTTGAGCGCTCTTTGGGTGGCTTACACGGCTTACAAACATTAGACTGAATATGTCTAATTTATTTTTTTTATTTTTTAATGAATTTTTTATTTTCGGATTGATTTTGCCAATGCGCGTTTGCAGAAGTAATTTTCCAAATACAAGAATTAGTACGCGCACGAAAAACCTATTGCGAATCCTAACGTGTTGATTCCGCTGTTCTTGCTTGATTTGTTGAATTCCATGTTAAATGTTTTTTGGATTTTTTGGCGAAGGAATTTGGCATTTGAAGCGTGATTAAAATCCAATCCGGAAACAAAGTTGCACCCGTCGTTTATATTGGATTCCAAACCAATTCCCGCATTTATGTGGAAATTAAATTTTGTGTCTTGGTCATCAAAGTGCTTTGAACCATATACAAATCCTGCCCCGTAATTAAGGTATAAGCCAGTTCCCAGTCCAAAGTATTCTCTTTGTTTGGCTCCAAAATCAATTCCTATCTCGTATTCTTTTCCATCAATTCCCAAAAAAGGCGTCGTTAATCTTGAAAGCCCGTCTTCTTTTTTCTTTTCAAATTCTATTTTTGCTATTTTAGGATTATATCTGTCTGTAACCCCTCCAAAAATATCAATGATTTTATTGTCTGATAGGGTAATATTGGTTCTTTCAGGCGTGTATGCCGAACATCCGCTTCCCAAGATGCCGGCGGCTGCAAAAGGAAGAAAAAATGATACAATTCTTTTTTGCAAATTGTACATTACTGATTATGCAAAAAAAACATTATAAATTTATCTGCTTTCAAAACTATAGTTCATGGAAAGAGTTTTAAGCATCAACACTCTTTGTTAAAAATGCCGTTCAAACTCTCTCCATCTTCTTTGAATCTGATGAAAGACTGTCCTCGCTGTTTCTGGCTTGACAAACATAAAGTTTGGAGCAGACCAAGCGGAATTTTCCCAAGTTTACCAAATGGAATGGACAGAATTCTTAAAACACATTTTGACAAATTCCGAGACAAAGGAAAACTTCCTCCAGAGTTGAATAATCACGAGCATATTTCCGACATGAAATTATTTGATGATGAAGAATTGCTTAAAATTTGGAGAAATAATTTAAAGGGAATATCTTGGACAGATGAAGAAGGAAATATTTTACATGGAGCTGTTGATAACATCCTAAAGAAAGGAAAGAAACTTATTGTCCTTGATTATAAAACTCGTGGATTTCCACTAAAAGAAGACACTCACAAAACATCTCAGAATCAGCTTGACACTTATAATTTTCTTTTAAGAAAAAACGATTATGAAACAGAAGACTACGGATTTTTATTATTTTATATGCCTAAAGAAGTTCTTGAGACTGGAGAAGTTATTTTCAATACAGAATTAGTCAAGATGAAAACAAATCCAAAGAACGCTGAAAA
>CAYZEG010000071.1:0-2985 GCA_964477635.1 Candidatus Woesearchaeota archaeon
TTTTCTTCGGGGGCAATGCTTTCTTTTTCTTGCCGATGCGTATGGCTAATCGCTATGGGTGTCCCCTCGCATTTCCCCAAAAATAAGCAATTAACTTTAAAAACAAACTTCTTGTTTTTCTGTGATGTTAAAATTAGGAATAGATGACGCAGGCAGAGGACCAGTAATAGGTCCAATGGTTCTTGCAGGCTGTTTAATCAACGAAGAAACTGAAAAAGAATTCAGAAGACTTGGCGTAAAAGACAGCAAGCAGTTAACGGATAAAAGAAGGGAGTTTCTGGCGGAAATAATCCGCGAAAAAGCTGAAACTTTTGAAATTGTCGTGATTCATCCGGAAGAAATTGACAGCAAAAATTTGGAAGGAGTTAATTTAAACGATGTTGAGGCATTTGCATGCGCGAGAATTATAAACAAAATCAACAAGGGTTTTGGAAAGACAACCGTGATAATTGACTGCCCTTCAACAAACATAACAAAGTGGAAAGATTTTGTCAAAACCAAGGTTCAGAATTTGTCAAATCTTGAAGTTGTCTGCGAACATAAGGCGGATGTAAATCATATCGCAGTTTCCGCCGCCTCAATTCTTGCAAAATCAACAAGGGAAAAGGAAATGTCAAAACTCAAGGAAAAATACGGCGATGGAATAGGCTCGGGATATTCTTCCGACCCGTTGACAACGAGATTTCTCGCCAACAATGTAAGAAAATACGACGGGCATGGCATATTCAGAAAATCCTGGGCAACATGGAAAAACGCGGTTGGAAATTCAGAGCAGAAAAAGCTTGGATGAAGGACATAAATTCTTATAAACAATAAAGAATAGGCAATAAAATGACGGAACAATTATATGTAAAAAGATTTAATCTGGCTGAGAAGGTAACTGCAATCTGGGACGATTTTTATGCTCTTGGAGCGCAAAAAGAAGAAATAGTTTCCACAATAAATCAGGGTCTGTACAAAACGGAAAATGAAGCCAATTTTAGAGCTGCTGAATTAAGGGAGCGCAGAAAATTGTTAAAACTTGAAACTTCCAGCCTCCTTGATTTTGCATTTGCCATAGGCATTAATTCCATGCCAACCGCATTTTTAAGAAGCAGAGTTCCGCCATATGACGAACGCGGATATGGGGCAAGTGATTTTTCTTTTTCTTATGAGATAACGCCTGAATTTGTAGAAAAAAACTGAAAAAAATCCGTATTTAAAACTTTAAAAATTCTCTTTCTCTTTCCAGAGTTCACGAGGAAACGTGAAAATTTAAAAATTAGATTTTCTCTCCATTGATTATGCTGCATATAAAAAAGCTGATAATGCACGGTTTCAAAAGTTTTGCCAAAAAGACGGAATTGCCTTTCACCCCGGAAATAAATGTTGTTCTTGGTCCGAATGGAAGCGGAAAAAGCAACATCTCCGACGCCTTGTGTTTTGTTCTTGGAAGATTAAGCGCCAAGTCAATCCGAGCATCAAAAACCAGCAATCTTATCTTTATGGGTT
Organism: Candidatus Woesearchaeota archaeon; assembly: GCA_964477635.1. GTDB lineage: Archaea > Nanobdellota > Nanobdellia > Pacearchaeales > GW2011-AR1 > JACQLK01. The sequence goes on from CAYZEG010000071.1 coordinate 1,492, forward strand.
CAAAGGCTGCGGCTCCGGCGAAAGAGGCAACTGTTGAAATTGTTTTTGACAATACAGACAGAGTTTTTTCAATAGATAAGAATGAAATTTCAATAAAAAGAATAATTAGAAAAAACGGGCAGGGAATTTACAAAATAGACGGAGAGACAAAAACAAGGCAGGAAATCCTCACGCTTCTGGCTCAGGCGGGAATTGATTCGAACGGATTTAATTTGATTCTTCAAGGGGAAATTCAAAATTTCGCCAGAATGCACCCTGATGAGAGAAGAAAAATTGTTGAGGAAGTTTCTGGGATTTCAATTTATGAATTAAGAAAAGAAAAATCATTAAGGGAGCTTGAAAAAACCGAAGAGAGGTTGAAAGAAATCGCCGCGATATTAAGGGAAAGAACATCTTATCTGAACAATCTTGAAAGGGAAAGGCAACAGGCGTTGAAATTTAAAAAGCTTGAATCGGAAGTTAAAAAATTCAGGGCAAGCATAATCTTCCAAGATTTGGGCAGAAAGAAAAAAGAATCCTTCATCCTGCAGGAAGAAATGGAAAAGAAAAACAAGGAAATCGAAAAAATAAAGAAGATAGTGGCGGGAATTCAAAATGAAATCTCAAATCTTGAATCAAAAATTGCCTCAATAAATTCTACGATACAAAAATCCACGGGATTGGAGCAGGAAAAATTAAATCAGGAGATAGCTAATCTCCGCGCAGAACTTGCGGGGTTCAACGTTAAAATAGAAAATTATGAAAATAAGCTGGAAGAATTTGCAAGGCAAAAAGCGGATTTGGAAAAAACAATAAGGGAAAGTGAGGTTTCCGTCAGGGAACTGAACAAAGAAGTTCCAACTTTGTCAAAAAATCAGAAAGATGTTGTGGAGAAGAAAAAAGAGCTTGAAAGGCTGGAGGAGCAAAGGAGAAGTTTCTATATGACAAGGTCGGAGCTGAAATCTGTCAAAGAAAGGATTGATGACAAGAAATCGCTTTTGCAGAACTATGCGAATGAATCAGATTTTCTGATAAAACAAATAATGCAGATTTCAAACGAGCTGTTTGACAAAAAAACCGACGCTGAGAAGACAAATTCATTAAGGATTCTTCTTAAGGAAAAAAGGATTCTTCTCGAAGATCTGGAAAGGGAGGAAGCCGAGCTTGGAAAAGTTTCTTACGCAAACAAATTTGAAATACAAAGACAGGACAAGGTTATTGAAAAAGTGTCCAAGATGGATGTTTGCCCCGTTTGCAAGTCCAAGATAACCAAAGAGCACATTCATTCAATAGGCGGTGAAATCAAGGAAAGAACCGGTTCTTTAAGCAGGGAAATAGAAAAAATTGAAAAAGAACTGAAGGAGATTTATGAAAGAAAAATTCAGTTAAAAAAAGAAATAGAGCGCGTCGGAATTGAAATTTCCAAGAGAGAATCCGATTTGATTAAACTGTCAAACGTGAATGAAAAAAATATTCAAATAAAATCTCTTCAGGAAAAAATTAACTCAATAAAAA
>CAYZEG010000072.1:0-2984 GCA_964477635.1 Candidatus Woesearchaeota archaeon
GCCCACCCAAGAAAGCTGAGTGTTAACTTGTAAATCAGAAGTTAAGTGTTATAATAAATTTCGCCCAATTATTCTTTCCATTATCAATCTTCTTTTAGCGGAGCGCCTTGACAAAGTCTGGTGCGGAGCTCATGAATAACCAATTATTATTTCTTCAGCGTTATTTCGATCGTAGAAATATTAACCCTCCTGCCTTCGTTGTTCTCAACTTCTTCACTGTCAATTTTAATTTCTTTTATTTTTATGTTTTGTTCTTTCAGAAATTTTTTTATCACAACCTCGGCAATATCTACGGCGCGGGAAATCCACCTTCCTCTTGCTTTTATTATCACCTCGTCCTTGTTCTTCGTCGTGAAAAGCATTATGACGCCGGTGACATAATTCATAAACGGCTTTACGCCGATAAAAACAATATTGTCTTCTTCTTTTTCGTCGGACATCTTTTTTACGCAGATTTAAGAGCAAGAGTTTTTTGAAGCTTTAACTCTTGAATTTTTTCAAACTTCTTCGTTTTCGCAAGCAAGCCTGCAAGCTGGTTTCTTAGCTTTTTGCTCGGCAAAATCATTCCAAGAATTCTTTTGTTTTCCTCAAATTTGTCGGTGAAACCCACTCCTTTTTGCATGAGCGTCTGCGCCGTCCTTCTTATCAATTTTGACTTGATTTTTCCCATGATTAATTCTAAAAGAGAGGGGTTTTTAAGGGTTTTTGTGGGGATTTTTTAATTAGTTTAGATAAAACTTTATTTGTAATATGAAACCTGCTAAAATACATAAAAATCCGATGATGTTCCACTGGTGCTTTGGTGGAATAAATCCATATCTAACTATGAAGCTATTCCATTTTAATCTCCATCTTGCTTTTTCATTAGGCGGACGTACCCTAAATATCGGTCGCCAGCCACTCCACCAATATCTTTCCCACCATCGCTTTTTTTCATAAATTCTCGTATGTGGATAATCAAATATCGCCACTAATGTCAAAATAAAAGCTCCTGTAATTTCAAGAATTAAAGCTGAAATCATTATATCCATATCTATCTTATTTCACCCTTTCAATATCTGTCAAAATTCTCACGGCATCTATTAATTCGGCGAGGGATTTTGACGTCTCGCCCATGCTCGTCACTAAAAAAGGCAGTTCATATTTCTTGGATTTTCTGTAAGCGCTTATAATATCTTTTTCAGATATTGTCTTCTTCTTATATGCAACGAGGATTTTTTCCTTGTGCCCTATTTTTATTTTCAAGATTAATTCAAATGGACTTGCAGAGATTATTTCAACTATCTCGGCATTTTTGGAATCGATAAATTCCTTGACTCTGTTGAAGAATTTGTCGTCCTGTTTTTTTCTCGGCGCAGATTTTTTTGCAGTTTTAACCGGCTTCTTTGCCTCCTCTTTTTTTACGGCTTCCACAATTGGAATTTCAACTTCTTCAATTTTCTTTACTTCAGGTTCAACAACCATTTCTTCAATTTCGTCTTTTTGTTTCGGTGCAACAAACTCCGAATCATCCGCCCTCAAAAATTTCCAATAAAGCTCGTCATTTCTTCTTGATTCAAAGGCAAAATCTTTTATCGCCCTCAATGCAACGCGAATTGCCGGCTCTTGCTCCGAATCTTTCAGGAATTTTTTTTCCTTCAACAGCAAAAAAGCCTCCCTTTCTTTCTTGTTCAAAAATTCTATGAAGTTTTCAAGAAGATGCTCCTGCCCCGGAAGAAAATACAAGGGCGAACTGCCAATCTTCATAATGCTTATTTTCACCATTTTGTCCCCAATCAGTTCTGAAAGAAATGCGGAGGCAAACAATAAATCCAAACCCGTTTCTTTAGATATGTGAATTGGCAAACTCGGACCCCTTCTTTTGAAAATTGAAATTATCTGTTCTTTTAGCTGAATTGCGTTGTGAGACATGAAGTTGGAAGAACTGAAAACATTATAAATATTGTCAAGGTTTATTGCAAGCATCTTTTTTATAACATAAATTATTAAAAAGGAAAATAACAACCATTTTTATGACAAAAATTTCAAGAATTGAGAAAGACTCTTTGATAGAGAGAACCGTATTTGAACTTTTTCACAGCGATCAACACAAAGAATATTTTTTGAAATTGCAATATCCCATATTAATCAATCTTAATGTGGGCGATTCTGTGAATGTTATCGCAGAAAGTGGAAGCCGTGTGGAACGCATTTTAGGACAAAATGAACTTCCACACCCTAGCGGCACTGTGGCTCGTTCCTCGACGGAATATATTGTAAGAAATTCTGGAAGCAAGGGAATAGTGGATATGGCTTTGCGTGTCGGGGGAGAAATAACTCTTGTTGAGAGACATTATGTCTTGGTGAAAATTAAACCTTCTTGCTATTAGGGTTTAGTCCATTTTACTTCATAGTAGGTTATGCTCCCTTCTTCATCAACTATTGCAAGAAGCAGATTTTTCTTTGTTGAATGCGCGACCCTGTTTTTTGCCGAGAATTCGTGCCAAGTCAATTTGTTTGATTCAAAATCGCAGAAGACAACCCATTTTGCATGCTCTTCTCCGGGTTTTTTCCCCTTTTCATAAATTCTGAAATCCGCGCCAAATTTTAAGGCGGTTTTTACCGTATAGCCCTTTGTTCTTAAATCCTTGAAAACAGAATACTTCACGTTTATTCTTTTATCATATCTTTGCATTTTTTTTGCAAGCTCCAGCGGAGGAATCATTTTGTTTTTTGAGAAAACATCCATCCTGTTTTTTTCAACAAGGAAAAGGGCTTCATAAAAGGAATATCTTATTTTTCCATCAACCTTTTCCCCGAAGCGGCTTTTCTCAAAAAGAGAGTAGGCTTCCGCGGAATTGCTGTAAATTGTTTCTCCTGAAATATGGGATGAGATTTTCATTTTAAAAAAACGCTATGATAATATTTAAAAGTTGCTGAATGTTTTTTTAAACATGGTTTATGACTTTGCTAAGATAGAAAAGAAATGGCAGAAGAAATGGGAA
>CAYZEG010000073.1:0-2969 GCA_964477635.1 Candidatus Woesearchaeota archaeon
AAAATGGAAATTATAAGCATCGGCGGTTATGACCAAGTTGGAAAAAATATGACTGCCGTTAAAATCGGCGAGGATGTTTTCTTGTTTGACATGGGGCTTTACATTCCCGCGGTGATTGAATTGCAGGAGGAAAAAATAAAAGATTATGGCGAGAGGCATCTCAGGAGAAAAGAGGCGCTCCCCGATGATTTGATTCTCGACAAAATGGGTTTAAGGGAAAAGGTTCGCGCGATTTTTTTGAGCCACGCGCATCTTGACCATATCGGCGCGGTTCCATACATCGCATATAGGTATAATGCGCCCGTGCTGGGTTCGCCATTTACAATTTCTGTTTTGAAAAGGACAATGGAAGATGAGAAAAAAACAATCCCAAATAAAATAATAACTGTCCCCCAGGATGGCTCTTATAAAATAAAAGGAAAAAACGCCGAATATGTTGTTGAGTTTATTCACATGACTCATTCAATTCCGCATACAACAATGGTTGTTTTGCACACCCCCGAGGGCGCTGTGATTTATGGAAATGATTTCAAACTTGACCAGACTCCCATCCTCGGAAATCCGCCAAATTTCAGCGCATTGAAAAGAATTTCCAAGCAGGGCGTGAAAGCCCTGATAATTGATTCCCTTTATTGCGGTTCCGAGACAAAAACGCCAAGCGAAGACGTGGCGAGAGAAATGATAAAGGACGTTTTTGCCGGAATGCGCGGAAGCAAAAATGCAATTTTTGTTTCAACTTTTTCTTCGCATATTGCAAGGCTGAAAAGCATAATTGAATTTGGAAAAAAGCTTGACAGGGAAATTGTCTTCATCGGGAGAAGTTTGAGGCGATATGTTCAGGCATCAAACGATATTGGCGTCGTCAATTTCACGAACGATGTTAATATGGTTACCTACAAAAATCAGGTTTCTTCAATGTTCAGGAAAATAAGCGCCGATAGAGACAAATATCTTGTCATATGCACGGGGCATCAGGGAGAACCTGGCAGCATTTTGGACAGGTTGTCAAGAAGAAGGTTGCCGTTTGAATTTCAAAGGAATGACAATCTTGTTTTCTCATCTAAAACAATCCCCGTTCCAATAAACATAAAGAACAAAGGCGAAATGGATGGCAGATTCAAGAGATATGGTGTAAGGATTTTTGACCAAGTCCATGTTTCAGGGCATGGTGGAAGAGAGGATTTGAGGGAAATAATATCTTTGATTTCTCCTCAACATGTTATTCCATCCCACGGCTCTTATCAACAGCTGCTTCCGATGAAGGAACTCGCAATCGAAATGGGATACAAGCCAAATGTTGATTTCCATCTTCTCAGAAATGGCGGAAAAGTTGTTTTATAGAGATAAAAAATTCGTAAATAAATTTCTACTAATAATTTTCGTAATTTTCTGGAATTGGCTTCCTTTCTTCCTGTTTCAAGCCAAGATCGGCAAGCTCTTGTTTTGAGACAAATCTATTGGTTACTTTATAGGCAATTTTTTTAGTGCCTTTTTCGCTTCCGTCCCATTCTAAAGTTTTCATTCCCTCTTTTTCAAGTATTTCTTTTCCGATTCTTGTATTTACGATGCGGCTGTTATAATCCTCTTTTTTTAAAAACAAACAATGCGTTTGCCTCATATTCGTGAATTCCATTCGGAGATAATTTCCGCTATGCCCCACGTCGTCTTTTCTGGAATATGATACCGAATCTATCATGTAAGAAAGGTCGTCTATATTTATCATGGTTATACTATGCGCAAATACTTTAAATTAATTCTTATTTTGGAATATCTATCTTTAAGTTAAAAGTCTAATTTTTTAAATTGCAGAAACATGTTTTCTCTGATGATTGAAATAAAATTAAAAATTTTGTCGGGGTCGTTTTATTAAAATGGTCAAGGAAGATATAATCCGCGGGCTTGAAGGCGCAATGTCTCGAGGAGAGAGTTTGGAGAAGGCAATGTACAGTTTTTACAATGCAGGATATAGAAAAGAAGACGTTGAAGGGGCTGCAAGAGCCTTAAGCTTGCATCTGTCTCAGCAGGAATCTTTGATACCAAATCCGTTGCAAATTCTTTCAAAAGTTATTTCAAAAACGATTGTTCCAAATCCGGTTCAAGGAAAATCTGAGCCTGTTCCCATGGCGAAAAAAATTCAACTTCCCTCCGTCCAAATAAAACCTGCAGTTTCGCAGATAATGCCAAAACAAACGCTGACGCCCATGGCAAAAGCTCAAGAAATGATGGCAGAAAATCCAATGCTTGGAAAGAAGCCAAAATTTTCCCAAGATGTGTCAAAGTATGAGTCATATCAAAAAACAAGCCCAAAGAATATGATGATAATAATCCTGTCAGTTCTGCTTGCAAATCTCTTGACAGCATTGGCTGGAATATTCATATTTAGGCAGGCGCTTCTGGATTTTTTCAATAATTTTTTTAGCGGCATAATCCCAGCCGCCGCGTAAAATGAGAAGCATTTATTCTCCTGAAGAAGATTCATATCTGCTGTCAAGAATTTTGAAGAAAAAAATTCCAAAACTCGTTAAAAAAAATCCTGATTTGAAATTTCTTGAAATTGGTTCAGGTTCGGGAATTCAGCTTCAAACAGCTTTTGATTCCGGCATAAAAAAGGAAAATATTTTTTCATGCGATGTAAATCCGCAGGCAGTTAAGGAATGCAAAAAACTTGGATTTAATTGCATTAAATCAGACTTGTTTGAAAAAATAAATGGAAAATTTGATTTGATTGTTTTCAATCCGCCGTATCTCCCAACGGATGAATCGGAACCTCTGGATTCAAGACTTGCAACGACGGGCGGAAAAAACGGAAGCGAGATAATAAACCGATTTTTGAAGCAGGCAAAAAATTACTTGAAAAAAGACGGAAAAATATTCCTTGTTTCAAGCTCTCTGACAAAAGGGTTGGATTTTTCAGGGTACAAAAAGAAAAAAATTGGAGAAGAAAAATTATTTTTTGAGAAATTGTCTGT
>CAYZEG010000074.1:0-2932 GCA_964477635.1 Candidatus Woesearchaeota archaeon
ATTTACCGACGACATATCTTCCTTTCGGGGAAATTTCCGCCATGAATCCGAGGGTTACAGATTTTGCAACTCCCGGATCACCTATCAAGAGAATGTGTATATCTCCCCTGCTTTTCTGTCCGTCCATATGAATCTTTTTCACTCCGCCAAACAATTGCAAAACCAATGCTTTCTTTATTTCTTCATAGCCCCAGACGCTTGGAGTTATGCTTTTTGCAAGATTGTCAAAAATTGCAGAATCCCTTGATAACTCAAGAATTTTCTTCTCATCTTCTTCGCTTATGTCCAGCTCTTCAAAAGTTTCTTCCATTGCAATTAAATTGTTTGCTTCAATTGCCAACTCAAATCTTGTTGACAAACCCCCTGTTGATAATGGAACTGGAACCTCTTTCAAAACTCCTATAATTTTTATTCTGCTTCCGGGCGTTGTTTTCTCCTCCATTTTTGGCTCAACCAAATCTTCCTTGACAAAAACATTTATTCTTTTTGGCTGCTCGCCACCCATAAGAGATTCCGGAGATTCTTCAATGATAAGCCTTTGCGTGTCGACCATTGCCTTGCTAATTAATTTAAATCCTCCGCGTCTTCCGCAAGAACAACGGGACGGCTCGTGGAATTTATTATCCATTTGCAAGACCGATATTACCGTCCCGCATGATGGGCACTCAAATTTTGCATTAACAACTCGCGGACGGACATCCGAGGCCTGTCTTATTATGCCTTCAATGACAACCAAATGATCAAGATGTTTTGAACGAATATTTCGAACTTTCATTTCCTGCCCCGATGGGAGATTAAACAATCTTATTCTTACATTAGAAACCAAGCCAGATTCTTCTATGGCAATTTCCATAAGCTCAAGAGTCTCTTCTGGTTTTGAGAGAATTTCGTCCGAAAGCCTGCTTGAAAATTCCGACAACTTCATGAAATCCAAATAAATCACATTGTTCCCTTTCCTCAACGATTCGCCAATTTCTTTTTTGTAGGAATCAAAGAAATTTTTTGTTTCTATGATTATCTCCTCTTTTGACTTCCCTTCCATTTCTATGGCAACAACGGGAGATTTTTATAGTTTATTATAGAATAAGAAGTATTTTCCAATGATAAAAACGAAATGGTGAAAGATAAAATTATCCTAGGGGGACAAACGTAGGAGGGTCTAGATAAGATACTCCCGGGGATGATGCGGAAAAACAATTAACTGTTCTGTTTTGGTAAAAATACACTGATTCGGGGGTACTACAACCGAACTTTAGACACGAACATCTGTCAAAATCTATGTCTATGCAAGTGCTATTTACATTAGCACCGCAAGTATATGGGTTTAAATTATCCCCGTCACATGTATCTCCAAATACCACTGTTTCTGGATGACCGCATAATATTGCAATTATCCCTGATGGATATGTCCAACCACGGTAACAGTCTCCTAAGGAACAAGTTCCACGATTAGTTATATCATTTCCACAATTAAGTATTTTTTTAGGAGAGGTACCTGATGTGCAGGCATCTCCAGAACATCCTTTAGTTGCATAGTTTCTGTAGACATCGTTGGAAAATTCAGAACTTTTTTTAGAGCAATAATATTCTCCGGAATAATCGCTTACACCGCAGTCAGGAAGCGCTTGCACTGTTGAGGTTAATCTTGCGCAAGAGTCGTAAGTATCTGAATATACATCCCGTGAACCGTCGGGAGAATAGGCGCATCTGTTGGAAACTAAATTATTTTTTGTGTATAAAAGTTCTTTATTATTAATTGCGGCTTGCAGTGATTTGGACATTCCGCCAACACTAACTTCAATTTCATCTGCCTTGTGCTGCCCGCCGCTCAAAGTTCCCGAATAGCTTCCAGAAGCGCCGCATAATCCGAGAGTTCCTATCGCGGTTGTGAAGCTTCCTTCAAAACTGCCTACTTTGACCATAACATTATCAGAACTCACGCCCGGATTCGGAATAATCGTCGGTGAAACGGAAACTCTTGGAAAATTTTTATCATTAATAATAAGATTTCCACCGGCATCGCTTATGGCATCTTGCAATGTTCTGTCCGCATTGTTAATTTTAACTTCAACGCCGCCTGCATCATGCGATCTTATTGACGGACTTAAAGCGCCATTAATAATAAACAATCCTAAAATTAATGATAAGAAAATAAATAAACCAACCGCAAAATATTTTCCCCTTTTTTTCATATGCCAATCAAAGAAAGATTCTATTTAAAATTTTTTAATTCTATTTGTCGTAATTTTTCAACGCCACTTTCACATTCTTAAGCAGTTGCTTCATGCTGTCTTCAAGCTGCTGCCTGTTTTTTGTTCCAGTGCAAACAAGTTTTCCATTGCTGAAAAGAAGAAATGTCGCATTCGGCTCGTTCAATTTGTAAACCAATCCCGGGAATTGCTCCGGTTCATATTCGGTGTTTTCCATTTCAAGCGCGAGAAAATTCAGATTCAGCTTCAAATCTATTGTTCCGGAAGCAACTATGTTTTGAACGGTTATTTTTGGCTTTATCGTGACATTGACATTTATTTTTCTCAATTGTTTTATGACAACGTCGATAACTTCCTTGACTTGCGCCACAGATTTTGTTCCCGTGCAAACAAGATTCCCGGATGAGAAAACCAAAACCGCCGATTTTGGCTCTTTAACTCTTAAAACGAGACCTGGAAACGTTTTTGGATTATATTCCGTATTTGGCTGGGTTCTCGCCAATTTTACAAGCGGAATCGGCTTTTCCAGCGACGCTGTTGCCACAATGTTTTGAATTTGATAGGTGCTTACAGATTTAGCCATATGGTTTATAAATAAAAATCATTTATAAAGGTTTTTAAACAAAATTTAAATTAGGATTTTATGGATAAAAAAATTCTTGGAGTTGATGTCGGCGGAGTAATAATTGACAGGGTTAGAAATGACGGGACTGACACTGCAT
>CAYZEG010000075.1:0-2919 GCA_964477635.1 Candidatus Woesearchaeota archaeon
TGGAACGGCGGACAAACATATTACATAAAATGCAAGGACGTCTATGACAAGGAAAGCAACGGATGCGCAAGGATAATAATTCCAACGCTTAATTCAGATTTTTAAATAATTGCTCCGCATCGGAATTCTTTTTCCTTTACGGAAACTTGAAAATTCACAATTTTCTTCACGATGCTCCGCTAAAAAAATGGTTAGTGAAAGAAATTTACGACAAATTAATTATCACATAATGGCGAGTTCAAGTTATCATTTCCTTATTCTGCAGAGGGAACTGAATTAAGAATATTTTTAAACAATATTCTCCTAAATTTTTGATGAGTCAAGGGGCGAGCATTTTCAATAATAAAAAGGGGCAGGTTACTATTTTTATAATTATTGCAGTTCTTCTTGTCGCATCGGTTTTGGTTGTCTATCTTTTTTTTCCGCAAGTTCTTGCAAATTTTGGCGTCGGCGCGCAAAATCCAACGGCATTCATGCAAGGATGCATGGAAGAGCAATTAAGAACAACAACGGAATTAATTTCAAGCCAGGGCGGAAGCCTGAATCCGGAGAATTATTTTTTATACAACGACGATAAAATAGAATATCTTTGCTACACGGAGGATTCATATTCAACATGCGTCATGCAGCAGCCGTTATTGAAGCAGCACGCCGAAAGCGAAATTCAAAGAGGAATAAAAAATCAGGCGGACATTTGCCTTGATTCTTTGAAAACAATCTTTGAAAAAAGAGGGTATGAAGTCAGTCTTTCCGACGGAGAATTAGTTGTCGAGCTTCTTCCGCAAAGAATCGGCGTAACTTTTGAGAATGATTTGACGCTGACAAGGGACAGTTCGCAGAGATTTGACAAAATAAGCATTTTATTGAACAATAATCTTTATGAATTAATAAGCATTGCAAACAGCATACTAAATTGGGAAGCCCGTTATGGAGACACGGAAACGACGGCTTATATGGATTATTACGGGGACTTGAAAGTTGAGAAAAATCTTCAGAGCGATGGAAGCACGATTTATATTTTGACCGACAGAAAAACTGAAGACAAGTTCCAGTTTGCGTCAAGAAGCGTCGCATGGCCTCCGGGAGCTGACATCTAGAATGCGAGGACACCAAAGGTTTCCTTCGCTTAACCTTCCTTTAAAAAAGCATGAAAATAAAATGGTAAACAAAAAAGAGATGATTATTTTTGCATTATTCCTATTCGGAGTTTTTTTAATCAATTCTGTTTTTGCCGTCGGAGAAGTCACATACTGCGCTGAGAGGACAAACGGCGGAGCATGGTGCCAGAATGTTCCTTTGACGGAAGCAAATCAAAACTACAGATTCACTCCGACTTCCTGCGAGGCAACAAGCTATTGCAGATTAGGAACTTGCGTTAATGTTCAAGAAGGAGTTTGCATGGAAAATACCCCTCAAAAAGTTTGCGAGGAGCCCGTCGGAGGAGTTGCCGGAGGATTATGGTTTAACTCGCAGCCTGCGGAAATTCCGCAATGCACGCTTGGGTGCTGCCTGATAGGAGAGCAAGCGGCGTTCACGACGCAGACAAGATGCGAGCAACTTTCTTCATTATACGGGTTAGAATCAAATTACAGGACAGACATAAAAAGCGAGGCGCAATGCATCGCTTCGGCATTCCCAAAAACAAAGGGCGCTTGCATTTATGACGAAGATTTGCAAAAAAAATGCAAGTTCATAACAAAGGAAGAGTGCACGACAATTGAAACTCAAAAAGAAAATGTTGAGTTCAATCAGGGATTTTTGTGCTCTGCCGAGGAGATTGGAACAATCTGCGGACCAAGTGAAAAGACAACAATCGTCGACGGAAGGGACGAGGTTTTTTTCGTTGACACCTGCGGAAATGTTGCAAACATTTATGACGCAAGCAGGCAAAATGACAGGACTTACTGGGATAAAATAGTTGCAAAATCACAGAGTTGCGGATTTGCTTCCGCAGATGGAAATGCAAATTCTCCGGAGTGCGGAAATTGCGATTATCTTTCAGGAAGCACAGGAGCATTGTATGACAGGTTTAGAGACATTGGGGGAAGTCCAAATTTCGGAGATTATATCTGCAGAAGCCTTGATTGTAAATTTGAAACGGATTTAAACGGCGACGGAGATTCAAGCGATGACGGAGAGTCGGGTCCGTTCAAACATGGCGAAAGCTGGTGCGCGCAGTCGGCTGGAGCTTCTGAAATAATTTCCACAAACGGGCAAATTCCGAGAATCCCGGATTCATCAAAAGAAAATCTTCCTGGAAGCAGATACTTTAGGCTGGTTTGCTACAATGGAGATGTCACGGTTGAATCATGCGCCGATTTCAGGCAGGAAATTTGCATACAATCCACAATCGCAACAAACAAAGGAGATTTCAGAACGGCGGCGTGCAGAGTAAATCAGTGGCAAAGTTGCGTCGGGCAGACAAATAAAAAAGATTGCGAGAATTTTGACAAGAGAGATTGCAAGTGGGTTGTAAAAGATACTGCAACTAGGATAGAAGAATTAGGAGGAGTATTGGGAATTGGGAGTTCAGAATTCATGGGGGAAGTAACAACATATGCCTGTCTTCCAAAATTTGCGCCGGGTTATGACTTCTACAAGGAAGACGGCGACGCTGCGGCATTCTGCGTTCAAGCAAGCGAGACATGCACGGTGAAATTTGAGAAAGGACTCCCAGGAGCATTTGGAGATATTCAAGAAAGAGTAGGTGATGTCGGAAAGGATTATAAATGCGTTGAAAACTGCGAATGTCTTGGACTTGTGGGGAAAGAGCAATATACAAAAGACACGCTAAACAATCTGGCACTAAACAATAAATGGCTGAATGAAAGAAACAATATGTGCCTCGCCCTCGGCGATTGCGGGGTGAGCGCGAATTACATCAAAGACAAGGGATATTACGACATAGAAGATGTGGCC
>CAYZEG010000076.1:0-2765 GCA_964477635.1 Candidatus Woesearchaeota archaeon
TGCATTGCTGAAAGAGCTTCATGCCCCAAACCTGCCGCGCTGTCCACTATAACCCAATCGCAAATTTTTCCAAAGTCTTTTTTATAATCTTTGAGTCTTTCAGGTTTTATTCTTCTTAGTTCATCCAATGAAAGCGAAGAAGGAATTATTTTTAATCCGGAGTCATGCTGATAAACCGCTTCGAAAATTTCCGCTTTTTTTGCCAAGACGTGGTTAAGATTAATTGGAACTTCCGGGGAGCCGAGATGAATTCCCACATTCGGCGTTGTCAAATTTCCGTCTACAACAAGAACTTCATGACCAAAATGATTTATTGCCGCGCCGAGATTTATTGCAGTCGTCGTTTTGCCGACACCTCCCTTCCCTGATGTTATGACTATTATTCTTCTCATATATAGAACCGCTTCTAGTGCAAAAGAAATTGTTTTGTCGCGCTTATAAATTTTTCCAACTCTTCGGCATAAATTTTCAACTGCTCCAGATTTATATTAACTTCTTCCCCTTTGTACATAACTTTCAGCGTGACGTTTTTTCTGAACTCCCCAATTCTTTCCTTTCTCAATTCTTCTATCTTTCTGAACATTTCGTAATTATCAATCACTTTTATGAAATTTTTGTCCTTCTTGAAAAGCTTCCGAATTTCCTCAATTTTTTTTACAGGATTGGTTGGAACCGAGGAAATTTTCTTTCTTTTTTTTGCGTGTTTTAAAATTTCATCAATGCTCGTTTCAATCATTTTTTTCCAGCGGAGGAGCAAATTAACAATTACGTCGCAAGTTTTAGTGTACTTGAGGCTGACATACAACAAGTGGTCGGCGCTGATTTTTTCCTGAATTATCTCTTCCATCTAATGATTCTAAGCTTATTTTCAAGGTTTAGAAGTATGGTCATACAAGATATTGGCGTTTTTATACCTTTCTTTATAAATGAAATTCTACCCCGATAACTCTAAAATCGCTTCAGCCAAATCGCCGGTTCTTTCAAGAGTCTCTGCCGCGATTTCTTTGCTGGCGCCCGTTTTTTCAACAATTGTCCGCACGTCTTCTTCTGAAAAAGATTCTGCTTCTTCTGAAACCGAGCCCAAAATTTGGAAAGTTTCCTGCCCTTGGATTTTTATTTTTGATACTGACGGGTTTTCAATAATCAGCTTGCTTCCGTCAGTTTTTTCAATCACCACGCGCGAGGCGTCAATTTCTTCCTGCGACATGCCCATTTGCTTCATCATTGCCTGCATCTTTTTTGGGTCTATGTTCCCGAACATTTTTTTGAAAGAGAATTTGCTTATTTATAGTTTTCTGTCCCGCCCTAATTCGCAACCCTGCTCGTTGTGAATTTTGCAAATTTGCCTCGCAAACTTGCTCACCCGCCCTGCAGAGCCAAGTGCTAACTATAAATCAGAAATGTGTTTTAGAATTATCAATCTCCATATTGGCGGAAAAATCTGGCAAAGCCGATTTTTGAGCAATTAATAAGCGAGGCGAAGCCGAGCGTATTTCTCAATAATTAATACCAGAATCCGAGAAAAATTCTGAATGCGACTATCGCCGCCACGAAAACTATTATGTGAATGGGCTTCAAATTAAATTTGCTTTCATATTCTTCGTTGAATCTTACAAGCCCGCCGAATCCCGAAGGGAGATTTACTCTGTTGTCTGCCATGCCAAGACTTGTTAGGGGGAATATTTAAAAGTTTCCCTGTTATTTTCTTAAGATGGCTGAAATTGATTTTAAGGAGATGGAAGAAAGATTAATGGATTTTTGGAGCAGGGAAAAAATTTATAAGTTTGATACAAAAAGCAGGAAAAAAATTTATTCCATTGATACCCCTCCGCCGACTGTTTCTGGAAGAATGCACATGGGACATGCGTTTTCGTATTCTCAGCAGGATTTTGTCGCCAGATACAAAAGGATGAGCGGATTTAATGTTTTTTATCCTTTTGGCACTGATGATAATGGATTGGCCACGGAAAAATTGATACAGAAAAATCTAGGCGTGGATTTAAGAAAAAAAACAAGAGAGGAAGCGGTGGAAATCTGCATGGATTTTTTGAGAAAAGAACTTCCCGATTTTATCCAAGACTGGAAGAATATCGGAATGTCTTGCGATTTCGAAATCCTTTATTCAACCATTGATGAAAACTCAAGAAAGGTTTCACAAAAAAGTTTTCTTGACTTAGCGAATAAGAAATTGGTTTACAGGAGGGAGGCTCCTATTTTATGGGACGTTGTTTTTCAGACGGCAATCGCGCAAGCGGAATTGCAGGACAAGGAAATGGATTCTTATTTCAATGATTTGATTTTTAAAACCGACAAGGGGGAAATTGTAATTGCGACTACAAGACCCGAGCTTTTGGGCGCGTGCGTCGCCGTTTTCATGAATCCAAAAGACAAGAGATACAAAAAACTTATTGGAAAAAAGGCAACCACGCCGATTTACAATGCAGAAGTTCCAATAATGGCCGATGAAAAAGTTGACATGGAAAAAGGAACTGGGATTGTAATGTGCTGCACATTTGGGGATTTGATTGATGTGGAATGGTACAAGAAATATGAATTGCCCCTAAAAATGCTTATAAATCCTGATGGAACAATGAACGAGAAATCTGGAAAATATAAGGGAATGAAAATTTTGGAAGCAAGGAAAGCGATTGCGCAGGATTTGAAAAACCTGGGTTTTTTAAAAAATTCAAGAAAAATAAAACATGTTGTCCAAGTCGGAGAGAGAAGCGGTGAGCCCATTGAAATAATAAATTCACGGCAATGGT
>CAYZEG010000077.1:0-2751 GCA_964477635.1 Candidatus Woesearchaeota archaeon
CATCGCCACAGAGAAGAAAAGAGAACTTCCATACGCATCGCCACAGAGAAGAAAAGAGAACTTCCATACGCATCGCGGAAAAAAAGAACTTCCACACACATCGGGAAGAAAACGAAGAGAACTTCCACACACATTGTCACCGAGAAATTAATAAACTGAAAGCCACCTTCGAGTTTTATAATGAACCGACGCAAATTTTTATTTGTTGAGGGTATTCTTCAGCGGAATTTTGAAGCAACCATATTGAATCATTAGGTATTTAAATTTCCAAAACTTTTCTTAAAAATGAAAGTCGGGAAGACAAAAGAAGTTTTGGAAGCTGTTGTTCTGCTGTCAATTTTTGCCGCATGGATAATTTTTATTTATCATTTTCCTCCCACGGAAGTTGTCGCTTTTGTCGGGGTTGAAAACGGATATTTTCTTGCAATGATTTTGGCGCTGATTGGCGGAACTTCTTTGCTGATTCCCTTCCCGTATCATATTGTTATTTTTACTTTGGCGGCAGGGGGTTTGAATCCATTTCTTCTTGGAATTTTTGCGGGGACGGGGGTTTTGGTTGGAGATTCAACTTCATATCTTATCGGGTATACTGGAAGAGAAATAGTAACCGGAAGATTTCAAATTTTGTTCAAGAAATTATACAGCTGGGCGATAAAAAAACCAAAATGGGTTTTGCCGACTTTTTTGTATTTTTACAGTTCCATAATTCCGATTCCAAACGATTTTATCATAGTTCCGCTTGGCTTTGCAAGATATCCTTATCTGAGAGTTATAATTCCCCTTTGGCTTGGAAGCATAACATTTAACATCCTTCTTGCTTTTGCGGGAGTTTATGGATTTGAGTGGATTTTGCAATTTTTTGGATAAGGTGTCCGATAATGAAATTTTTTTACCCTCCAGAATCGATGCATTGCTTTGCAATCAGGCATTCTTCAAAACATGATTCTTGTTCTGCCGTAAGGACGTCGGCATCTGGGATTTCACACTGCCCATCACACTCATTAATTTCGGCATCAGTGCATTCCGCCCATAATTTTGTGTCAATAAATTCAATCTCTTCCTCAAATATAATTCCTTCCCCAAATTCTCTAAGCGCGTTTTTATATCCCAATAATTCTTGATGTTCTGGCGGCATTTTTCCAATGAATTCCCTTGAGATTTTAATAAGCCGGTCATAAACTTCAGGTTCAAAAGTATACACTGGTCCGGCTTCCGTTCCCCACATTACTTTGTTTGGAACTGCTTCAACCAATGGCTTGTAATCCGATACCGCATCATTTAATATTTTATTATAGTTTGAATCAAAATCAGATATGAACGCCGACTTGGATTCTTCTATCGTGCTTTTTTCATATTCGTAAACTATATCTCTTTTGTTTGAATACGCTATATGCGCCGCGTCAATGCTGTAAAAAATATTTTCATTTTCTTGCAATATCTTTATCACCTTGCTCTCGCCATTGTCCAAATCTTCACGGTACATGTGAATTATAATTTTTTGATTTGGATATGCTTTTGCGATTTGATCAATCTGGTCTATTTTTGAGGCAACCGGATGCAACATGAAGTTTATATTGTTTGATTCTGCCAAATCAAATAGTTGAATCACCTTTGGATTATTGTGCGCAATTCCCCATTCCTGAGTTTCTATTTCCCCAAGTCCATTGATGAAATTATTCCCGACAATGCTTTTTGTCGCCGCCAAGTTTCTTGAGTATATCGCAGTGAGCTCTTCCCCAACAAGCGGCTCAACTTCTTCTCCGCCGAAACCAGGGTTGTAAAACGGCACGACTCTCCTTGGATATTTCTGAACGACAGAAATCACATAGCCCAGTCCATTTTCTTTAATTAAATTATTTTCTTTCGGCTCTCCAGAAAATGTATAAAATCCGATTAGCCAATTTACTCCATTCTTGTTTAGATTTGAAAAATATTTATCAATGGGATATCCTTCTCCAACTTGTTCCGAGGTTGCATATAAAGGACCATTATACGCGCCTTCGTAGGTTAATTCCGGGTAGATTATTTTGAAAGCTTCTTCCGGCGCTTCCGTTTGTTTGGACGAATTTTCCAGAATCTGCCCTTCTGACGATGGGGATTCTTCCCCTAATGAATTTCCACTACCGGAATTATAAAAATAAAATCCGAGCGCGATTGCGGCGACTAAAATAACCGAAGCAAAAATCACCGACTTTCTCATTTTTGTTTGAAGTGAGTTTATCTTATAAATTTATTCCTATGAATTTTTAAATTGAATATTATTGAAATATAGTAAAATGGCCGAGGAAAAAGAAAATGAGGTTGCAGATAATGAGAAGAAAAATATAGATTTTTACGTTGAAGATGGAAACTTAGTTTTCACTGAAACTTATTTGAAAAAACGCGGATATTGCTGTGAAAGCGGATGCAGGCATTGTCCTTATGGATTCAAGAAAAAGGAATAATTATCCAAAAATTTTCTCTTTTAACTTTTCAAGAAGCGTCTTTTTATCAGAAATTTTTTCTTCTAGTTTTGGCTCAGATGAACCATATTTTTCCGAACCGGCCGGTCTTGGTCCGGGTGGAGCCGTAGGGTGGTAGCTATACATTTTATTTTTAAGATGAAGTAATTTAAAAATATTTATGTCCTATGATTTTTGAGGTTCTGATTTTTCATGACTTATTAAACAAAATGGCTCACTCGCCGGCTCGTTCGCATATTAATAAACAATGTTAATATGAAACTGCTGTTTTTGATAATTTTTATCAGTT
>CAYZEG010000078.1:0-2742 GCA_964477635.1 Candidatus Woesearchaeota archaeon
GCCCGCCCGCCCTAAAAGAGCCGAGTGATAATATAAAAAGCGATTCCCATACGCAACGGGAAGAAAAGAAAAGAACTTCCACACACATCGCGGAAAAAAACAAAAAGAACTTCCACACGCATCTCCATTGAGAAGAAAGAGAACTTCCATACGCATCGCGGAAAGAAACAAAAAACTATCCATACGCATCGCTGTTGAGAAATTAATAAACTGAAAGCCACTATTGGGTTTTATAATGAACTGACGTAAATTTTGATTCATTATCCATTCCCCATGTTTTAATTTCATGATATCTCCAGCATTTTATTTGAACTTGTGAAACCAGTTTTTATTTTTATTCTTGTGGCGGGAGTGCCAAGATATTTTGAAAGGACTTTTATTAGTTCATCATTTGCCTTTCCGTTTTTAGGAGATTCTTTCAGATAAACGAGATATCTTCCATCTCCGAAATTTTCAACTTCCCGTTTTCCTGAGCGGGGTTTTACTTTAATATAAATGTGCATTTTATCTCTCCCACGGCTCTTTATACGGACGTCCAAGCGCGCGATAAATTTCTTCTTCAGTTCTGCTCGCGATGTTTTTTTCATTCTTGAAAAGCCCGTGCTGATTTAATTTAAATCCCATTCTTTTTGCAACCATTCTTAATCCAATTTCAGAACCTTTTTTGCTTGAATATGCAAGCAAACAAGCGCCCCATTCCTCCAAGATAGTATAATATAATTCAATTTTTACCCCTTCAATTTTAAAAGCGGCTCTTTTTTCTCCACCTTCTAAAAATTTTCCCTTCTTGCTCAAAATCTCTTTTATTTTTTCCTTAGGCGTTTTTTCCGAAAAACGACTTGACTTTAGCCTGTCCTTCGGGATTAAAACTATGTCAATATCAACGGGATTTTTTTCTCCGCGGCGAATGCTTCCGGCGACTTGAATTTTTTTTGAATGGGGCTTTAACAGATTGATTATTTTTTTTGAGAGATTTATAACAAAATTGCCTTCTCGGGTTGTAACTTTCTTCCCGCCCTTTATCACCACTCTTTTCATACGCTTTTGAAATTGATTGGGAATAAAAATGTTTTTGTTTTGTATCTGCGCTAAATCAACAATATTTATATATTTGTCGCGCGTTAATTTTTTGTGTCATTAATAAAAAAAATAAAATTTGCCGGAACCGGCTTTATTTTGGGAACTGCGATGCTGTTGAATGCAAATTCTGTCCTGGCAGACGGTTTTTCGTCAGTATATGGAAATTTGGGTCACAGAGAAAATATTGCAGGAGTTGATACAAGCATAGATTCTAAAATACTCTCAATGGGCGTTGGCGGATTTGATACATCCGGGAGGTCTAATGAAGATTTAATAAGCAAAATTGTCCAGTCTGGAGGGCTTCATATTGTTGTTGGCACGGACCGTTCGTCGTTAACCGATAAAAGCACGACCGAATATGGATTAGAGATAAGTATTGGTGGTGAAAATCCCCGAAGCGGCATTTCCCCGTTTTACTCGGCCTCTCTGGGATTTAACGTTATTGGTCTAGGCGCAAAAATAGGCTTGGATAAATTATCCCAACATAAGAATATAAGTGAATTAAACAAAGTAGTCAATGCCGGTTTAGGGCTCGCTTATGTCGGAAAAGATGTGCTTATTGCAGGGGGATTTTTATTAAGGCATATGTCTGACTTTGGAAATCCTAGTTTTTCCAATGGGATAAACCAATACGGCTGGTTTCTGAGATTCATATACAGATAATTTTTTCCAGAAATATGTTTTTATATTTGGATAGTTTTGCATTGGGAGTGATGGGAAATTTTCAGAATTGGATGTATAAAAATTTTTCTATGATTTAAATGGAATTTGCGAAGAAGCCATCAAGATTACAAAAGGATGACTATTTCGTCATTATTTCAAGCGCGTCACGATTTTTCAACTCGTAATCTTTTCCCAAAGCTCTTTTAGTTCTCGCGTCAATCGCCTTGACAAAATTTTTCCCAAAATCCGTATGCAGGAAAAATGCGAAATCCAATGCTGTTGAATGTGGCGGAAGGAGAAAACAATCTGGAAGAATGTTTCCTTTGCTGTCTCCGAGCTTGTTTGCGCCCGCTGGAAATATTGCAAGGTAACCAAGAAGGTCAAAAACTGCCTTGTTTAAAATTTCTTGAACGCCCGTTCCGAACTCATATTTGTCAAGAATTTTTTTCTTTATTTTTTCAAGCGCTTCTCTTTGCTTTTCATTGAGGCTTTTAAGAATCTTAAATTCTTTTTCTCCGGGAACGTACTCAATTAAATCATGCTTTACCGCTTCTCTCAATGCAAGTTCCGAATCTGCGGAGCACGGGATAATCAAAAGATGCGGAAATTTTTCCAAGAGCAATTTGTAATTTTTGTCCCCGTTCGGCATGTCAATTTTATTTGCAGCGATAATCATCGGCTTGCTTTCTTTTCTCAATTCGGAGGCAAATTTCATTGTCTGCCCGTGATTCCACTGGCTTGGTTTTTCCTTGAAATTTAATTTGTTCAAAACTCTCTTGACTTGCCCCTCATTGACTTTCAATCCCGAAAATTGCTTTACAACCGCTTCCGAGAATTTTATGTCTTCAATTTCCGCTTTTCTCGCAAAAATTTTCCATGCCTTTTCCATTATGCCGCAAAACCACTTGTTCAATTCATCTTCCAGAAAGACAACATCTTTTGAGACATCATAATTTTCAGTTTCTTTCCCGTTCTCGTCAGTTTTTCCCGACAAATCTA
>CAYZEG010000079.1:0-2721 GCA_964477635.1 Candidatus Woesearchaeota archaeon
ATTATCAATGGATTGCCGAACAAAGAGTTGCAAGAAAATATCCGAATCTTGAAGTTTTGAATTCATACATGATTGGAAAAGATGGAATTCATTATTTCTTTGAAGTTATTTTGGTTGACCCTGAAAGACCGGAAATAAAAAATGATAAAAATCTTTCTTGGATTTCAAAGGACGCGAATTTGAAAAGAGTTTTCAGAGGATTGACTAGCGCTGGAAAGAAATCCCGAGGGTTGAGGCATAAAGGTCCGGGATTGAAAGTAAGGCCTTCGGCGAGGGCAAGAAAGCACAAGGGGAAATGATTAATTCAGCCGTTTGCTTCCTTTTTAAGAACTTCAAGTTTCTTTTTCTTCGCATCTCTTTGTATTATTTTTAGGCGTTCTTGCAATTCTGGAAAATCAAACAGGCAGAGTTCAGTATTGGCATCGCACAAATAATTTCTCACAGTTTCTATGAAAAGCGGCTGGTGATAGTCATATGCTTGTCTTGATAATGGGTCAGTTATCCTAAGGATAAAGCTAAATTCAGGCTCATCAATTCTAAATGTATATTTCCTGTCGCCCATAAAATTCAAGCCAAAAAATACTATTTAAATTTATAGCCAAACTTAAAAACTTCCGATTCTTGAAATAAAAAAGAGAAGATGGAATTTAATATTTTTAAAATAATCGCCGTAGTTGGGCTATTGATTTTAACTTACGGAATTTTGACTAAAAAAGATAGCCAAAGAAATTTGTTTTTTTTAATTGGAGGAACTTTTCTTATAATTTACAGCGTTTACATTAGAGACATGATAATCATATCGGTTCAAATAATATTCACACTGGCGGCAGGATATAAAATTATAACAAAAAAATAAAATGCTTTACAAAAAACTCGCTGAACTTTATCATGAAGCTTCATCAACAACAAAAAGACTTGAGAAAACAGAAATTCTTGCAAAATTCTTCAAGGAGTTGAGCGAGGCAGACAAAGACGTTCTTTATCTTTTGATGGGGGATATATATCCTGAATACGACGAGAGAAAAATCGGAGTCAGCAGCCAGCTTGCAATAAAAGCAATTGCAAAATCAACAGGGACAGAAAATTCAGAAGTCGTCCATGAATGGAAAAAAATTGGAGACTTGGGAAAAGTTGCCGAAGAGTTGAAAAAAAAGAAAAAGCAGTCCACCCTCTCGCATCATAATTTAACGACAGAAAAAGTTCTGGAAAATTTGAGGAAACTCCCGGCACTTGAGGGAAAAGGAACCGTAGAAAAAAAATTATCTTTGATTATTGAATTGTTGACTTCAGCGTCTCCGATTGAAGCCTTGTATTTGATAAGGACGCTGATTGGAGATTTAAGAATTGGAATAAAAGAAAGCACGATAAGAGATTCCATGGCTCTTGCATTTTTCCCTTCGGAAGAGAAAGCAAATGCAGCCAAAAAAATTCAAAACGCAATTGACAATTCAAATGATGTCTCGGAAGTTTTTGAGATGGTAAAGAAAAAAAATCTCAAGAATCTTGAAAAAATTTCTCTTGAAGTTGGCAAGCCGATAAAAGCAATGTTGGCGCAAAAAGCTAAGACAATTCACGATGGATTTGAAGCCGTTGGAAAACCCTGCGCCGTTGAGTATAAATACGACGGATTTAGGATGATTATCCACAAAAAGGAGGACAAGGTTATCCTTTTCACGAGAAGATTGGAAAATGTGACAAGGCAATTTCCGGAAGTTGTGGAATATGTGAAAAAATATGTTGATGGAAAATCATTCATACTTGATTCCGAAGCTGTTGGTTTTGACAAGAAAACAAAAAGATATACTCCTTTTCAAAATATAAGCCAGAGAATAAGAAGAAAGTATGATATTGAAAAATTAAGGGGCGAAATGCCTGTTGAAGTGAACGTCTTTGACATTCTTTACTATAATGGAAAATCCCTGTTGAATGAACCGTTTGAAAAAAGAACAGAATTATTAAGAAAAGTTGTTCAGAAAGTTCCCTATAAAATAATTCATGCAAAACAAATAATTACCGGCGACGAAAAAAAGGCGGCGGAATTTTACAAAAGCGCCCTGCATGACAATCAGGAAGGCGTGATGATGAAAAATCTTCAGGCAATTTATCAGCCGGGAAGCAGAGTCGGGCACATGTTGAAAGTCAAACCTGAAGAGAGAGATTACGATTTGGTTATCGTCGGCGGAGAATATGGAACTGGAAAAAGAAGCGGATGGCTTTCAAGTTTCATTCTTGCATGCCGCGACGAGAAAACGCGCAAATATCTTGAAATCGGGAAAGTCGGAACGGGAATAAGCGAGAAATCAGAAATTTCTCACTCGTCCGCCAGAGATGTTGAAAGAAAGGAGAAATCTATCGGAGGGAAAAAAGAAAAAATTTCTTTCCATGAGCTCACTGAAAAATTAAAGCCATATTTTGTAAAAGAGCATGGAAAAACAGTTGAAATAAAACCTAAAATTATCGTCGCGGTTACATATCAGGAAGTGCAAAAATCGCCGAATTATAATTCTGGTTTTGCCTTGAGATTTCCAAGATTCACGGCTTTGAGAAATGACAAGCCATTATCAGAAATAACTTCGCTCCAAGAAATAGAAAAAGACATAGAGCATCAGAAAAAGAGAAATTATATGTATGGATAAGATAAACTTATAAATAATATTTCTTTCTAAAGAAAATGGGAAGGGGTGTGAAGTTAGTCTTATTTATTTCAGTATTATTTTTAAG
>CAYZEG010000080.1:0-2578 GCA_964477635.1 Candidatus Woesearchaeota archaeon
TTCCTTCGCTTACCTTCCATTTTTCAGAAAGGCTAATTGGTCACTTTTGTGCCTCATTATCTACAGCCAAGCGCTTTAACCACTAAGCTACGAGGGGCTTCGCCAATGTCATCCATATATGGACAACATAGGGATACAAGTACATGAAATAAAAGATTTTTAAATATGTTGCCTTGGAATAAAAATGGGAAAAATAAAGATTGTAACGCAAATTGGTTCTCTCCCTTATGACAATATCAAGGATGCCGTTGAATACAGCTTAAGGCATGAAATTCCATTTCTTCCAGAATTGCCGAGAATGGGAGAATTTATGCTTGATTACATAAAAAAACCAGGCGTATTGGCTTGCTTGGATGAATTCAAAAAACATGATTTTCAGAAAGTCAAGATACAATGCGTCGGTCCTGCAACCCTCGTGAAAAATGGCTATGACAAAGACAAAGCTGTTGAAAAAGCAAGAAGCCACATTTCCGCGCTAATAAAAGGACTAAATTCAAAAACAATAATTCTTTTTTTAGACGAGCCGTCGTGCTCGGCAGATTTTTATGACAAAAAATTATGGGAAGAAACTTTCAGAGGATTTAATGTTGTTCGCGGGATTCATAATTGCGGAGAGTTTGGGTGGAATGAAATGTTTGACTCGGACATTGAAATAATAAGCTTTGACGCCTCAAGATACAAAATTTCCGGCAACAGAAACGGCAAGAATATTTCATGGGGAATTGAAAAGCCGAAAGACACAACAGATTTTCAATATGGAGATTTGATTACTCTTCCATGCGGAATGTCTCCTGCTAAATATGGCAAAGCAGATTGTGAAAAAAATCTGGAAATGCTGTTAAAAACTTCTAAAAAATTGGCAGACCAATTGCTTTAAATCGGCTTCGCCAGATTTTTCCGCCGACATGGAAATTGATAATGGAAGAAAAATTTATATCAGTTCATTATAAAACTCAACTTTGGATTTGCAATTAGCACTTTGTTCTGTGGGGCGGGGCGGGCGGGGACAAAATTTACTTCTTTCGGGCGTGGGAAAGGGCTTCAAGCCCAGGCAATTTTTCTCCAGCCAAATATGCAACCAAAGAACCGCCACTCAAACTAACATAAGAAAATTTGCTTTTTGAAAGGTTAAATTTTTTCAAGGCATCGGAACTTTGTCCGCCGGCAATCACGGAAAAAGCCCGTGAATTCGCAATTGCCTTCAAGATTTCTTTAGTGCCTTTTTCAAAGCCTTTTTGCTGAAACAAACCCGGAGAACCTTTGAAGAAAATCGTCTTTGCCTTCGCAATTTCTTTTTTGTAATTTGAAATTGCTTTTTCCCCGATATCCAAAACAGCATAACTCTGCGGAAATTCTTCAACTGAAAGTTCTTTTCTTTTTCCGCGAGGATTTATGGCCAAATCAACAGGAGTTTTAATTTTGTTCAGATGTTTTTTTATTTTTGAAAGCAGAGAAAAATCTTTCTTCAATAGTTTATTTTCTCTTCCAAGATTAAATCCCAAGGCAATCAAACACAGCAAGCTTAATTTTCCCGTGGAAAGAATTTTTCCCTTTCCAAGCAATGGCATCAAATCTTTTGATTTTGCCCCGCCAAGAATGAAAAGGCAATTTTTCATTTTTGATTTTAGCTTTTCAGCATTATTCAGTTCTTCTTCAAAAATCAAACCAATTGCCGAGGGGAAAACTTTTGGAAAAGAAACAATTGAAGTCTGATTTCTATGAGAAACTGAAAAGGCGTTATTCACATAATAATCAAATCCCGCTTCTTTGAAAAATTTGACAAAAGAATTATTTGGCGATGGATTTGATTCGTCTTTCAGAAAACGCACATTTTCCAAAAGCAAGGCTTCGCCGTTTTTCAGAGCAGAAATTTCACGCCATGTTTTTTTACCAATGACTTGCTGGACAAATTTTACCCTTGCATATTTATTAAGAAATTTTGCATGTTGCTTCAAACTTGTGCAGGTTCTTTCGCCAAGATTTCCTTGATGCGCAAGTATCACGATTTTTGCTCTTTTATTTTGGAGAAATTTTATTGTTTTTGCGTGTTCTTTTATTCTTTCAGATTCCACAATTTTTCCATTTTGAACGTCGCAGTTTAAATCCACGCGAAGAATTATTTTTTTTCCATTCAGGTCTCCAAGGGATTTTATTGTGCGGGGAGTCATTTTTTCATCACTTTCCATACCATAAAGAAAGGAATTTTGGAATATCTTTCATAATAATCTGGAAACAATTTTTTAGCCTTCTTTAATGGAAATGCATCTTTATAATCAACTATCTCAAAACCATTTTTTAATATTGTTTTTATTATTGTCTCATAAGTTAAATGATATGAAGGTATTTTTGTAGTAAGTTTTTTCTCTGTAAAATAATCTGTGAGAATTTTAACTTTCTTTCCTTTTCTTTTGGCTCCTTCACTAGATTCTGAAACTGGATTGTTCGTTGAAAATATAAAATATCCCTCGTCTTTTAGGACTCTTCTTATTTCTCTAAACATCTTGTCCCAATCTTTGATATAGTGAACAACCAACGGAGCCATAACAATATCAAATTTTTCTCTAAATGGAATTTTATA
>CAYZEG010000081.1:0-2536 GCA_964477635.1 Candidatus Woesearchaeota archaeon
GATGCGGAAGATTCGGCGCGCACATAAAATCATACGGATTAAATTTATGCAGGCACTGCTTCAGAGAAATTGCCGTAGAGATAGGATTTAAAAAATATTCATAAAAAATGTCACAAGATACAGTTTCAGACGCATTGAACATGATAAAGAACGCCAACAGGGCGGGCAACGGCGCCGTCAAGATTAAAAGATTTTCAAATCTGCTGATTGAGGTTTTAAAAATCATGAAGCAGAAAGGCGCGATTAAAAAATACAAGATAGACAGCAAAGAAAAAATAGTTGAAGTTACAATCGGCGATTTAATTGAATGCAGGGCAATAAAGCCAAGATTCAGCGTCGACATAAGCCAAATTGACAAATACAGAAGAAGATATCTTCCTGCAAGAAACGTCGGAACGATAATCCTTTCAACAAACAAGGGATTAAAAACGCATGAAGAGGCTGAAGAAGAAGGGATAGGGGGAAGCCTTGTGGCATTTTTTTACTAAAATGAAAACACTAAATTTTCGCGTTTCCATCGGGAGCCATGTAAAATGAAAATAAAATTATTCAAAGAAATTGAAATTCCGCAAGGGATGGAGGCAAGCGTAAATGGAAATGTGATTATGGTAAAAGGAGACAAGGGCGAAATAAAGAAGAAACTGAACGTAAAAAGCGTGGATGTTGAAATCAAGGGCGGAAAAATCATAATTGGAAATGAAAGGGCAAGCAAAAAGGAAAAAAGGTTAATCAACACCTACGCGGCGCACATAAGAAATATGATTAACGGACTGGGCGAGGAATTTGAATATAAATTAAAAATTGTATACAGCCATTTCCCCATGACTGTTGAACTTCACGGACATGAAGCCATAGTAAAAAATTTTCTGGGGGAAAAAATCCCAAGAAAACTGAAAATATTGAAGGGAGTTAATGTAAATATAGACAAGGAGAACATAACCGTCAAATCGCATGACAGAGAGCTTGCCGGGCAAACCGCCGCAAACTTTGAGGTCGCGACAAAAATAAGAAACAGGGACAGGAGAGTTTTCCAAGACGGAATATTCATCACAAATAAACCTGGAAGGGAAATATGAAATCAAAAATAAAATTCCTCAGAAGAACGGGAAACAGATTTTCAAAACTTGGAAGGGGAAGAAAGAAAAAACAGAAATGGAGAAATCCGACGGGAAGGCACAACAAGATGAGGGCAAAGGAGAGAAATTATCCTGCGGTTGTGAGCATAGGATATGGAACGGACAAATCAGACAGGGGAAGATTCAACGGGAAAAAAATGAAATTAGTATTCAATGTGAAAGACCTTGAATCCGTCGGGAAAGACGAAGTTGCGCTTTTTGGAAAAATCGGAAACAGGAAGAAAATTGAAGTTTTGAAAAAAGCCAAGGAAATGAAAATTAATGTACACGGAATTAATATAGAGAAATTCATCAAGGTAAAAAGCAAGCCTGCAAAGGAGAAAAAATGAACATAGGAAAGAAAAAAATATTAGCATCAAAGGTTCTCGGCGTCGGAAAAGGGAGAATTGCATTCTCAAAAGCTAGATTAAATGAAATAAAGGAAGCAATAACGAAGCAAGACATAAGAGATTTGTTTGCAGCGGGAGCGATAGCCGTTAAAGAAGTAAAAGGAAGAAAAAAAATCGTCGGAAGAAAAAGGAGAAGGGGTCCTGGAAAAGTTCAATTGAAGGTAAACATAAGAAAAAGAACATACATGACAATGACAAGAAAATTGAGGGGGCATGTTTTTTCATTGAGAAATCAGGGGACTCTTTCACTTGAAGATTACAGGGATTTAAGGAAGAAAATAAGAAACAGATTCTTTAAAAGCAAAGCGCATTTGAAGGAACATCTCGGAGCTCGCGCGAGTTCGCCCGTTTCCCTTGAAGGGAAGAGTTTCGCAAGCTCGCTAGTTTCCCCTGCGAGAAAGAGGAATAAAAAATGAAAAGCGATTCCCATACGCATCGGGAAGAAACGAAAAGAACTCTCATACGCATCGGGAAGAAACGAAAAGGACCACGCATATAAATCGCGGAGAAAATTGACAAAATGAAAACCCTAAAGAAAAGAAGAAATGAAAACAAAACAGATTACGGAAAAAGGCTTATGCTTTTGAAAAGCGAGAAGCCGAGAGTTGTTTTCAGAAAGACAAACAAATATGTGACGGGGCAATATGTCACAAGCAAAGAAACAAAAGATCATGTTGAAATAGGCGTGAATTCAGTGCAACTTTTGAATTATGAATGGCCCAAAGAATTCGGCGGGAGCCTGAAATCCATCCCCGCCTCTTACCTCATCGGGCTTTTGATGGGAAGAAAAATCTTAAAGGAAAAAAAAGAAACCCCCATCGTAGACTTTGGAATGATAAGGAGCATTCACAAGACCAAGGTTTTTGCATTCCTCAAGGGACTTGTCGACGCGGGAGTGAAAATAAAACATGAAGAAAAAATATTCCCGAGCGAAGACAGGATAAGCGGAAAGCATTTAAGGGAAGATTTTTCAAAAACATTCGAAAAAATTAAATCCAATATAATGAAGGA